>DAHXOG010000018.1 GCA_027364995.1 Candidatus Mancarchaeum sp. | reverse complement strand
ACCTTGCCCTTAGCGAATATCCTCGGTGCTTTTTCTCTCGAAAGCAAAAATACGTCATCTTCAAACAAATCCAAAGGTTTTTCCAAGGCCAAAACCACATTTGTTCCATCAATGCCCTCTACCTTAGCCATCGAATAAGAGAAGTTCGATCCTAGCCCATAAAAATTCCCATTTATGATCTCTTCTCTTCCTATTTCTGACAATTCCAGCTCGGCTTTTATCCTCTTATGCCTTTTATGTTCCGAGCTTGCCAGCACATCCCCCTTGTCTATGTCCTTCGGCTCAAGGTTTTTCAGTCCTATGCCTACCCTTGTCCCTTCAACTGCAGATTTCACGTCAACATCCTGACTTTGCAAGGATCTTACGAACGCCTTTTTCCCGGAAGAATGCCAAAGCTCATCATGAACGTTTACGCTTCCTTTTGTAACTACGCCCAGTGCAACGGCCCCAATGCCCTTAACATTGAAAGATTTGTCCAAATCTATCCTGCATAAACCCGTTTTATCGCCGTCCTTTTCCAATCCCATTATAACGTCTATTAATTTCTCCTTCTCACATACTAAGCTGTCCTTAATTCCCATTCCTTTGATTATTTCAGAGTCGGCATTCTCAGGCGTAAATATAACCTTTTTTCCCAATAATTTCACGGCTATAAGAAGCTCCCCGAAGAATTTATCCATATACTCCGTAGACAATACCACCGCATCAGAAATAGTCAGCAATTCCGTAATCGCATAAAACTTGTCCTCGACTGATGTGGGAGCAAGCGCTGTTATCACATTGCCGTTAACGCTTCTGTTATAAAATGTTATGCTGTTTTCCGATCCTTTTTTGCCTATAAACGAAGCGATAGCTTCACTATTAGGTACGGCTACTATGTGATTGGTCAAAATAACACCTGCTAATTCCTCCTTCTGCTTTTCTTCTTCGCGTGTGCCTTACCTGTCTTATTATGATCCATACGGGAATATTTTTTACGTGTACTCTTATGCATATTTTTACGCATGTGATGTTTTACATGTGCGCTTCTCTTATCCCTAAAGCTGAAAAAGCCGAACCATAAAAGCAATATTCCAATAAATTCGGAATAATAAAGGAATTCAGGCATGGCTGCTATATACAAAGTTCCTGCAATGCTTACCACTAATGTTCCTGCTATTATGCTCAGCATCTTCATATTTCTGCTTTTTCTATAGGATAACGCTGCAACTACTATAAGTATTATGGCTGCAGGGAAAGTTCCCATTGCAGATACAATAACGACCGGAAGCGGAAGTACCCCATAAACCACATAATTGACTATAATGCCGGAGACTGTAGAATACTGAAAAGCAAGGACGAGCGCCACATCTATGAACAATGCATAAATTATATATGCACATTTTATGGCTTTGTTCTTAAGCAAGTACAGCGACCCGGTAGCTAAAAACTCAACCAATACAACTACAAGGAAAAGGTATGTGTCTATAAGCGCTTCGCTATAATAACTGAGTGAAAACAGGCTTTCAAAAAGCACCGCTATTGTAAATATCCATAAACCCGTTGACCAGAACGCAAGGCTCTTTTGCCTGCTTTTACCCCATTCCTTCGTCAAAAATGCGGCTAGTATCCCGCTTAGCAAAGCGATTATCAATGTTGAAACGAACACAATCAATTCTAAGCTCTGCATCTATCATTACCTTATTGGATATTGGCTAGCCATTAGTTATTGCGGGTGCTTTCTTAATATAGCTTATGTATATGAAGAATGCCAATGATACTGCCAGTATTGTACCACCTATAAGGGTTACCATGTTAACATAAAATGCTGCACTGCCTGTGGCTATGTAATTGTTTAAGTTGGCAGTACCGCCAAGGAGATAATTCCCCTGTATAAACCCAAAGAAGTTTATGGCCAATATAAACCATATGACTGCTAAATATCCTGCATACTTGTTCTTGTAATAATGCAAGGCTATTGTAGCTGCAAGTATGATAAGTATTCCAATTAGATACAGGAGTCCGAACCCGAACGCATTGGAAAACATATACGGCAACGCGGCATGCATCGCTATCGCAATTGATACTACTCCAAGAATGGCGGCAACTCCGGTAAACCATCTGTACTCATGCACCTTGAAAACTACACTGGCAACGAAAACTGCCAAAAGCGCTATCCCTATGAACATGAGTATATTGAATGAATTTATGAACATTTTTGCAAGGTTTATCGAATATGACGAAGCATTGACCGAAATGCCGCTTATTGCCGAATTCAGCACCGAAATCGCTATAAACGCAATTATTACCGTGGATAGTATGTAAATATGCAAATAAAGCTTTTCGGAATTCTCGTTCTTCATATATTCGCTATAAGACAAGAACGCATTCCTTAGTATGAAAAATACTGCAGCAACCAGCAGTGGTATTACATAAATGGTTCCAAGCAGCAATAGCAAGGAGGGCACAGTTGCTTCAAGATTTACAAGGTAAAACACTGCGAATGTTCCGGTAATCTCCCACAACGGCATAAGGAATACCTTTAGCTTGTCCTTATACCTATCATACTCGAGCAGCATGGTCACTGCAATTCCCACCTCCAAGCCGAACAGCGTAAGGAATATGGAAAATATAAAATAATTTATTGAAAACATAAAGCTCATTTCTACACCTTCTCCTGCGTTATTGGCCTATCCCTCAAAAGCCTTTTGATTATCAAGACCGAGAATGGAATCACGACAATATAAAATGCTACAAAGAACATGGCTATCGGTATTATTCCAGGGGATGTATTCGCAGCCTGCGAAACAAGCATTACATTATAAACGATCCATGGCTGCCTTCCTATCTCTGCGGTAGCCCAACCCAATTCAAGAAGGAATACTGCCACTATCCCAGCCAATATCAGTATATAAAGCAGCCATTTTCTATCGAATGGGTGCATCTTAAGTATTAAGGCTATAAATATCAAAAGCATCAGTAATCCGAAGCCAAAGCCTAATCCTACCATAGTGTCAAACATGAAATGGACTATTAGCGGAGGCCAAGTGCTTACGGGATAAGAAGATAATCCGGGAACCGATCCGTTTGCCGTTCCAGTGGCAAGTATGCTCTGCAAGTTCGGGATTTTTGCTATAACACCTTTTATCGTTCCGTTCGAATAGAAGCCCCCTAACAATTCCGGGGCGTGTGTTTGCGGAACCAAATCCAATTCCATGGCGGCATATTTTTCGGGCTGGAATGAATATAAGCCGGATATTGAAAGTATCCCTGTTATAACCGCAAAAAATGTTGCTATCAGCGTAATGCTGAATGCTATGTTCAGGCCTTTCCTGTAATGCAGCCTCTCATCGCCGGTACTTTTAAGCATCCTGTAAGCAAAATACAATATGAATATGAAGCCTCCCGCAAAGTAAGAGGTGGAAACCACGTGGGCAACCTCAATCAACGTAGACGGTGTTAAGAATACCGCCAGTGGATTTACATCTGCTATGATGCCTGTTTTCAAATATTCGGGTATGTTAAAGCCCACTGGGGTATTCATGAATGCGTTCAGCATTGTTATGAATACTGCAGACAGCACGGCCCCCAAAGCCACAAGCACCCCTGTGAAAGCATGCGCATACCTATTTTTGAATTTATCCCATGAATACACATACACTCCCAAGAATATCGCTTCAAGGAAAAATGCAAATACCTCCACGTATAAAGAGAGTATTGCGACATGGCCAACCAAAACCATGAATTTCGGCCACAGGAATAGCAACTCCAATGCAACAAGGGTTCCAGACGCCGTACCAACTGCAAAGAATATTATCAGCATCGTAGTTAGCCTTTTGGCTATCCTGGTATAATACGGATCCTTTCTTTTGATTCCAACGACTTCGGCAGCCACTATTATGACAGGTAATACTATCCCAATAACTGCAAGTATTATGTGGACTCCTAATGAAAAACCCATGAGAAACCTATCAAAATCGATAACAGGGATCAAATTATCACTTGAAAGCTAAAGCTTATACAAAATAAACAAATATAAACTTTAGTAAAATTTTTCATGTTTACTAATAAAATAAAGTTGTTTGGAATATTCCTGCCAAATCTCTGATGGCTTGCAGAAAAAGGTTAAATCTGTTTGCTATGCAATTCCTATCCGTTTTTCATGCTAGAAATAGAAAAGCCCAAAACATGCCTGGAATTGAATCCGCATCTTAACGAGCTTGAGCTTACAAAAAGAGCCATATACGCAACATCAGAAAAAGCGATGCTCCTGGATGGCGGTTCGGGAAAAAAGGTGCTAATACCAGAAAGGCTCTCCAACTATCTCAGGCGCTCAATCGACATAGATGTTATAATGCCCCATCAAGAAGCAAAAATGTCGTTTCATGACATGGCGCCGTATAACATGGTAGATCGCGTAAGGATTGTGCGCGTTGAGGGAAAATTGAATTACGAGGAGCTTACGCAATATTCACCATTCAAGGTGTATCGTGATGAAGCGTATCCTGATACTGACATATTTACTACGCGCACAGGCGTAGGGCCCATACAATTCAATGATGGTATCTTCAAGGAAGCCATAAAGGTAAAGCTTGCATACAGCAATATCGAAGTGAAAATTGCAGACATATCATTTACTTTGGCCACAAGCATAAACCCATTGGTATTCACACAGCCAAGGGCATCTGGCGCACTCATAGCTCTACTTTCGAATTTGGACACATTCGATATAAACGACGTTGCTGCAAGGACTGCGGAGCATCTATCGGCAAGCGTATCCAATGTTAACTGCATAATGTCTGAGATATTGGATAAAAATGTAAAAAGCCCAATACGTTCCGACAAAAACTATAAATCTTACGGGCTTATAATATCGGAAAAATTGCCGAGGCGATTGCTTATGATGCAAACCAAGTTGGAAAGGATATTATCAAAAATAAGTGTAAAAAACGAAGAGGTCAATTATACGATAAAAGGGCTCAACTACCAGCTTACCGACGTAAGAAAAATGCTTCGGTCATAGTTAATAGTGGGCCATAACCGCATTTTTAATCATTTCATACGAAAAATGCTATCTTTTACAAAATCCTACGATCAATTCCGCAAAATCATTTGGCCTGTTATAATGCGGAACATGCCCTCCGCCATTTATTATCATAAGCGATGAACCCTTTATGTGCTCGGAGAAAACCTTGGAATATTTTTTGTCTATCATGTCATCATCGCTTCCCCATACTACCATGCATTTTGCATCTATCGCCTCCAAATCATTTTCAGTTAGTAAATATTTCATGTTTTTGGGATCCAACATGCTGCCTATAACATAATCCTTGTTATTATTCATCTCCAATGCGGTTTTCATTATGCTTCTAGCTATTGCATCATAATTCCCGGCATGTTCCAAACTATCTTCGAATTCCCGTTTAAGTCCTGCGGAATCTTCCAGCACCAATCCGGAAATAAGCTTGTTTTTGAAAATTCCTTTTGCACACCCATATGCAGATACCCAGCCCCCATAAGAATTTCCTACCAATACGCAATCTGAAATCCCTAACTCCAAGAGTGTCTCGTTTACTGCGCTTGCCTGTAGCTCTACGGTATAATCCATATGCGGGGCATCTGAAATTCCATGCCCTAGCAAATCCAACAGCACAACCTCGAAATCATCAGGGATGTAAGGCATCAGCCTCTTCCATGATAAAGTGCTTGCTCCAAGTCCATGCAGGAAAACCAGGCTCTTTGATTTTGCTTTGGGGCTGTTTTTAAGCACGTGTATTCTGCCAGAGCCCGTAGACGCAAAAACAGATTCCAATGCATCATATTCCATAAGCTTCAACCATAAAAGAAATTTATGGGCCTTCCCAATGCGGCTTCGGCAGCCTCCTCTATGGACTCGCTGAATGTAGGATGCGGATGTATTGTATCTGCTATATCCTCCAGATTTGCACCCATCTCTATAGCAAGTGCGCATTCAGCTATCAGTGCATTGGCATCAGGAGATACCAACTCTATTCCCATTACAGTATTATCAGAATCATAAGCAATCTTTGCAAATCCGTCTGTAGAATCAAGGGCTATGCCTCTTCCCAACGCGCTCAGTGGGAATTTCTTGAGTTTTATGCCATCGGATTCCTGGATACTCCCGGCTATGGCTATCTCAGGATCAGAGAATATAACAGCAGGAACCACAACATTATCGTAAGCGCTATTTAACCCGGATGCGTTTTCTGCGGCTACAACACCCTGCCTTATGGCTTTATGCGCAAGCATCGGTTCTCCTATAACGTCGCCTATTGCGTATATATCAGCATTTGACGTCTTTAGCTCATGGCCGGTTTCTATGAAACCTTTATCATTTAATGCAACTCCGGCATTTTCAATCTCCAATCCTTCGGTATACGGTTTTAGCCCTACCGCAACCACTAGGATATCGGCTTCAATAACCGACCCATCATCAAGCGTCAGCTTCCCATCGGAATATCCTTTTGCATTGGCATTCGTATGTATTATTATGCCTAAGTTAAGCATGTGCTTCTTGACTATTGAAACCGCTTCGCTGTCGAATTTTGAAAGCACATCGGACCTTGCTATTATGTTCACCTTTGAGCCAAGCTTTGCGTAAAGCGTCCCGATCTCGACGGATACATAGCCCGCGCCTATTATCGCCATGCTTTTGGGTATTCTGTCAAGCAATAGCGCCTGCTTATAGTCTATTATATTATTGCCATTGAATTCCATGCCCTTGAGCACAGATGGCTCAGAGCCTGTGGCTATTATGGCCTTCTTGAATATTACCTCGGTGCCGTCCGTAACCTGTACCCTATTTCTGCTTATAAACGTGGCAGATCCTTTCAGCACATCTATCTTATTTTGCTTGCATAGGAATGCAACCCCTTTCTCAAGCCGCGAAGAAACCCCAACCCTCCATTCAAGCATTTTCTTGGCATCTATGCTTACATTTTCCACGTTTATGCCAAACTTCTCCGAATGCGCAGCCTCGTAAGCGATATTGGATATGTGTATCAATGTCTTTGAGGGTATGCAGGCATAGTTCAGGCAGTGCCCGCCAAGCTTCTCCTTTTCTATGAGGACTACGCTTTTTCCAAGCTCGGCAGCGCGTATGGCGGCAGTATAACCTCCTACTCCGCCTCCTACTATTGCAATATCCACTTCCTCAGGAACCTCTCCCATAACCATAAAAATACCTCAAAGCATGTCAAGGAATTCGGGATCCTCCATATAAGACTTGAAAGCGTTCCCGAATTTTACCGCCTCTGCGCCGTCAACCACCCTGTGATCGAATGTCACCGTAAATGGAAGCACCTTTCCTGGCACTATCTTATCTTCATCAACTACAGGCATATCCCTTATAAGCGTAATGCCTAATATGGCAACGTCAGGGTAATTTATTACGGGTATGGCTATGAATCCTCCGCCCAGGCTGCCTACGTTGGTGATGGTAAAGCTGCTGTCCTTCATCTCCGATAATGATATCGTCCTGTCGAGCGCTTTTTTATGCAGCTCGTCAAGCTCTTTGGCAAGCTCTACTATGCTCTTTTTGTCCGAATCCTTTATTACGACGACCTTCAATCCGTCAGGCGCCTCAGCGGCGATGCCTATGTTGTAATGCTTCTTAACTATGATCTCCTGCTTTTCCCTGTCGTAGCTTGCGTTGAAGTTCGGATTTTCCTTAAGGGCCTCAACGGCAGCCTTTATTATGAAAGGAAGATACGAAAGCTTCACGTTAAGCCTCTTCAGAGTCTTTTCCTTCTCTTTCTGCACCACGCCAAAAAGTGCATTCGCATTTATCAGGTCTATGTGCGACGCCGTAGGCATCTGCCATGAAAGCTCCATATTCTTTGCCATTGCTTTTCTGGTCGGCGATAAAGGCAATCTTTCTATATCTGCATTATCTGCGCTGCTTGCTGCTGCTACTGCGCCTTTTTGCGAGTCGGTTGGCTTTTTCGTGGAATAATTTTTGACATCGTCTAACGTTATCCTGCCATTTGGTCCGGAGCCCTTTACATTGCCTATATCGATTCCAAGCTCTTCCGCCATGTGCCTTACGGAAGGCGGAGCAATCACTCGCTTGTCATGGTCCTCGCTAACGGCTTGTTTATTCTGTACTGGGCTTTGCTGTGGCTTAATTGTTTTATCGCTTTTGGCATTGGCCAATGGCACATCTTCTCCCGTACCTGCTTTCGAAATTTCATCCTTGCTCCCTAAATAAGCCATTACGCCGCCTACCTTTATGTCAGAGCCCTCCTTGGCGACTATCTTTATTATTCCTGATGCTGGAGCAGGTATGCTGGCTACGGCTTTATCAGTCTCTACCTGTGCGACCGCCTGATCCTCCTTTACAGTATCGCCGTCCTTGACTAGCCATTTTTGAATGCGCCCTTCAGTTATTCCCTCCCCAATATCCACAAATTTTATTATTTCCACGCAAAGCACCTAACCAATACAGCAAATGCGCCACACGAATTTACGTGTTCCGCAAATATGGCATTTAGAAAATAAACAATACCAAATCCATCAATATCCTATAAATACAATACTCAACTCAACTTAAAATAATGTTGGTTATATTGCGATACGCAGGCCAAACAAAAAATGCAAATAATGCCATGCTTAGGTCTTATCCCAACTTGTAGATTTTACGTTAAGCTTCTTGGCCAATTCCTCAAGCATGACCATTTCATCATTGCTCATTTTCCATCCCACGGATCCGGCATTGTCCCTCACATGCTCGGGATTTGAAGCCCTTGGTATTGGAAATACAAAATCATATTTGCTTATAAACCAGTTAAGAGCTATTTGGGGCATGCTCTTCTTGCCATGATTTTTTTCTACAGTTCTCATCAAGCTTTCTGCCTCTTGAGAGCCTTTAGCCAAAATTCCGTGGGCAAGAGGATAATATGCAAGAACCGCAATGCCGTTCTCCTTGCAGTATTCTATTATGTCCTTCTCAATATTCCTATGTGCAACATTGAAATTCATCTGTGTTGATGCAAGCTCATATTTCCTAAGTGATGAGGCGGCTTCCTTAGTCTGTTCAATATCAAAATTGCTTATGCCTATATGCCTTATCTTTCCCTCATCTGCAAGGTACTCCATGGCACGCAGCGCCTCCTTCACCTTTTCCTGCCTCCAGCTAGTATGCAATTGGTAAAGGTCTATGTATTCGGCATTAAGCCTCTTTAGGCTATTCTCGCACGCCTTTATAACGCTCTTGTAGGAAT
>DAHXOG010000017.1 GCA_027364995.1 Candidatus Mancarchaeum sp. | reverse complement strand
TTGGGCAATACTGATTATTGCGATAGTGCTGGCGGCACTGTTCTCTCTGGGAATATTTAGCAGCAGCTCGTTCACTGGAACAACTTGCATAGCAAGCTCTGGATTCTTGTGCAAATCTCCTGTTTGGACTGGTGGCATATTGCATGTAACGCTTGGGCAAAGCACTGGAGCTACATGGTCTGATGTGACGTTCTTCTTTGTACCAACAGGAGCAACGGCCCCAACAGCATCAGCAGTTACAGCAGGTGATTATGTAAGCAACACCTTGTTCAGTACCACTTCATTTTCAAGCGGACAAACGTCAGCTATCTCATTGGATTTAGCTAGTAACACACCGATTTCAACAGGCTACGCTACAACACCAGGAACATCAGCAAGCGGAGCAATATGGGTAGAATACACGACACCGTCTGTAACTAGTGCTTTGGTTTCACAGATGGCAACAGTTACATTGAAGGAAAGCTGATTAGTTCAGCTTTTCTTTCTTCTTTTTTTCTTTTTTATTTCTGATTATTCTTAGCTAGTTTTATCTTTATTTATAATTGTAATTGCTTGCGCTAGTCTTTGCTTTGAATCTGTGCAAGCAGGATTAGTAGTATTAATGGCTCTCCCTTAGTTCTGAAAGCTCCTTCTTCATGCTCAGTGCGCGCATAAGCTCGTTTGCGCTCAGAAGAGGCTTCCTTAATCTGTCCACATCGTCTATTGCTATGCGAGGGCATGCAGTATTGACGAATGCATCGAACTCCATCATGTTGTTTATAGATTCGAAATCGAACGTGTTCGATACAAGTATAGCCGCCTTTAGACCTTCTGCCTCTATCCTTTTCTTTAGCAGCTCCGCAAGCCTTAGGTTGTGCTGGCCGTTCTTTGTTGTAACGAGTATGCCGAAGTTCTTTGCGTTGAGCGAAGCCATTACCTTGCCATTGCTTCTCTTTTCGTACTGCCTGCGCAACTTGTCTATGAACTCTATCTTGTTGTCAAAAGGCTCTATCACCAGAAAGGGCTTCTTTGTAGCGAGCAACGCCCCCAATGGATGGAATATTCCTCCTCCAAAGTAAACATGCGCGTCAACCTTGGAGTCTATTGATGCTGAGCTGCCTATGTCGCAGCCGAGTATCTGCCCAGGATGCTTTGCGAATCCGTAAGGCTTTCCTATGAGCACCTGCTTGCCGTTCTGCTCATAGAATTTTTTAATCTCATCCAGCTGGTGAAGGTGCTGTACCGTGGTTACAATGCCTATAGTATGGAATTCCTTAAGGTATTCCAATGAATTAGGAAGCAATGCCAAAGGCGCGTCTATCTCATAAGGAATGTACTCTACGTTGAAGTCTACCTTATTGAATTCGGCGTGCCCATAATGGATCAGCTTGTCTACATTGAGATTCCTTGCCTCGTCCAGAGCAAGGTCGCAGGCACCGAAATTGGGAGATGCGGATATGAAGACTTCGTTGCCGTCCTTTTCCAGTGCCTTGGCGTGATCTAAGGCCTTCTGCTTCAGCCCTTCCGGAAACTGTATAAGTATGCGCATTATTACACTCTGATATTATTAGACTGTTAAGGATTTTGGGATTTATGATATTTAAGGATAGCGCCAAGCATTATGGAAAAGTGCACCTATGCTGGTGCATATGCTGCTTGGGCTTAATTAGGCTTAGGCTTGCTTAGGCTTAGTGAAGCAGTCAGTTCCTTGCCTTCTCTGCCTGCTCGACATTGAGCTTGTAAAGCCCTGACAGCTTTGAAGAGCCCCTCCTGAACGCCTCCCTTACGTGCGGCGCGTTCTTGGACATCGTCTTTACCATGAATACAGGCTGCCCCTCCTTCAATCTAGCTGCTACGCTTACGGGCTTGCCGAACGCGTGGCTCATTCCCTGGGATATACGGTCTGCTCCTGCGCCCGTGGCCATCCTGTGCTCCCTTATTATCATGTGCGGATAGACCAATACCTTGAAGTAGAAATCCCCTGGGGCCATGAGCTCCATGTGCTTGTTTATCATCTGCCTTGCCGATTCCAATGAATTGGAGCGCAGCTGTATCGCCTGCTTAGTGGTCAGTGTAAATACCGAATCGTAATCCGGCTTGTCAACGCCCATCTTGAATACCAATAGGCTCGTGTGCGGCTTTGCCCTTATGTAATTCTTCCTTGGCTTCTTCTGCGAATACCTTGCCCATGCCTGCGAGAATATAAACCTGAAGGTCCTTGCCGGTCTTAATCTTGTCATTATAAACACATCTTATATTTTACCTAATGCTCTTAGGAAGAGATTAGCGATAATAATTTTGCATAAAAACTTATAAAAAGATTTTGAAGAAACTATTATTTAAGATTATGCTTGCAAATCTTTAATATAGGTGTGTTTATGGAATTGGTTGACAATGTTTTAAACAGCGAATTGGACAACGACTTATTCAGGGCCAAGATAGCAGTCTGCGGCATGGGTGGTGGTGGCGGCAACACCATACAGAGAATGGTAAAGCAAGGGATAAAGAGCGCCAGCTTCATAGCCGCGAATACGGATGCCAAGCAGCTCAATGGGCTTGACCCCTCGATAAACAGATTGCTAATAGGTGGGCCGCTTACAAAAGGATTAGGAGCGGGAGGCTTCCCTGAGATAGGCGCCAAGGCTGCGGAATATTCAAGGAATGATTTAAAGAAGGCGCTTGACGGCTATAATCTTGTATTCGTTTGCGCAGGAATGGGCGGAGGAACAGGAGGAGGCTCAGCGCCGATCGCCGCAAGCATAGCCAAGGAGAACGGAGCAATAGTCATAGGCGTGGTTACATTCCCATTCAGGCTCGAAAGGGTAAGGCTGCAGGTAGCAGCCAAAAGCATACAGGAGCTCAGGAAGAATGTTGATACGCTTATCGTCATAGACAACCAGAGATTGGTAAGCCTTTATCCAAACCTTGCACTCGAGCAGGCGTTCAAGGTCGCCGACGAGGTCGCTTACAGGGCTGTACGCGGCATAACGGAAACTGTCAATACGCCAAGCTTCATAAACCTAGATTTTGCAGACGTTAAATCCGTAATGAGCAGCGGAGGATTGGCAATGATAAGCATAGGCGAGGGCAAGGGCACGAACAAGATAGACCAGGCCATAGAGGATACGCTGCACAACAAGTTATTGGACGTAGATTACGATGGCGCGACAGGCGTGCTTATGCACATAACAGGAGGAGATGACTTGACGTTGGGAGAATCCAATGAGATAGGCAGGAAGCTTACGGAGCACGTGTCGAAGAACGCCAACATATTATGGGGAGCTAGGATAGACCCTGCGTACAACGGCAAGGTGGAGCTCATTGCAATATTCACCGGAGTCAAAAGCCCGTCCATAATAGGCAGCGAAGAGAGCTACGATCCGAGTAAGCGCGACAGGCAGAACGGTTTCGACGGATTGGCAGCGATATGAATATATATTTCGCAGTGCAATTCCATTATTTGTATTTGCAATTCGTGCATTATAATTAGGTGATCCAATGGCAATTCTAAATGATGGAGATATAAATGTTTTGAAGGAGACATTCAGGAAGGAGTTCGTAGGAGATGTATCCATAATCTACTTTACGGATTCAAGCGGCGCATGCGAATACTGCAAAGCCAATCTCAATATGCTTAACGAGCTCGCAG
This sequence comes from Candidatus Mancarchaeum sp., assembly GCA_027364995.1. Classification (GTDB taxonomy): domain Archaea; phylum Micrarchaeota; class Micrarchaeia; order Micrarchaeales; family Micrarchaeaceae; genus Micrarchaeum_A. Next base: position 6,947 of record DAHXOG010000017.1, on the reverse strand, counting down.
CAATAGACGACAGGATAAAGCTTACGGTTTACGACATAAACAAAAATTCCAGAGAGGCAAAATTGCTCGGCGTTGATGCTGCGCCTTCAACAGTGATCGGAGGCAAGCGCATGTACGGGATGATCTATAAGGGCATACCAGCAGGGCACGAGTTCGCTTCGCTCGTGGGAGACATAATAGACGCTTCCAAGAACGGCACTGAGCTTTCCGATAAGACAAAGGCCACATTGAAGGGATTGAACAAGCATATTGACATAAAGGTTTTCGTTACGCCAACATGCCCATGGTGCCCGAGGGCCGTGAGAACAGCCCACCAGTTCGCCATAGAAAGCAAATTCATAAGCAGCAGCATGATAGAGGCATCGGAATTCTCCGAGCTTGCAAGCAAATACTCCGTAATGGGAGTGCCTAAAATAGTGATAAACGACAAGTATTCGTTCGAGGGCGCACAGCCGGAAGATACCTTCTTAAGCTACGTGATGGCGTCCGCAGAAGACGCGGCATAAGCATTATGATGTGTGGCATAAAACCCCTCGTTTAAATGGCAGGATATGAGCAACTGGAGTGAGAGCTTTATATAAGTTTCATTATTTCTTTCTATAACCAAATCTCTTGTCATATTGCTTATGGTCGATTATGTCTAAGACGAAGGCGATTATCTCGATTTCTTTCTCATCATTAGTAAGAGTGTAAAGCATTCTCCAGAAGCTTGGGAGCTTTACCCAGAAAAGATTGTCGACGCCATACTTTGCTATATACTCGCGTGGTATATGGATCTTCGATATAGGTTCGCCATAGTGTGGGTTTAACTTAATTAATTCCTTCTTCTTTTCTAACGAGTTTAGAATGGTGCGTTCTATTTTTGATTTCGGCGCCTCGGCTTTTAAGTATTTGTATGCCTCCTCTGCCTCAGGTGAGAGTATTACTCGCACAGGCTTCATATCTCACGCCCTTTAGCTATTGCCCTTGCGAGATTTTGGTTTGCATTTGGCAGCCAGGTTATTCCCTTTAACGTCACAAGTATCTTTCCGCTCTGCTCCAGATATTCAAGTATTACCATAAGAGTATTATGATTAACCTGCTTTGGCAATGCCCTCTTTATCTCGGCTATTGTTATGACGGAGTTTTTAGATTTTTTAATTACATTTTCTACCATTATTACTGTATTTAGAGTTGGAGAGGGCCTGTTTATTTGCAACGAATTTGTTCTTGCCATATTTACCACTTAGTTATTAATTAATAACTATTAAGTATTATCTAAGTATAATTAAGTATAAGTAAATATATATGGCTTTGCTTCAGCAATCGTGTCCAATAATCCCAGAGTCCTCTAGAATTTTAAGGTTTCTAAGACATGTTATGCCGTTTTTATCGCTTCCACTAAGTATTGGGCGAATTCCTTTGTTCCCAATGCGTCTACTCCCATGTACCTCGCTATGTCTGGCGTGACCTTCCTGTCCTTCATGGATTTTTCTACCGCCTTGGCAATGAGCTCCGATGCCTCGGTCCATCCCATGAATGTGAGCATGAGCTCTCCCGCCTTGAGTATTCCCATAGGATTCGCCACGTTTTTGCCTGCGTATTTTGGCGCTGTGCCGTGTGCAGCTTCGAACATTCCGCCGTTGTCTCCTATGTTCGCTCCTCCGAGCACGCCTATGTCCCCGATCAATGCGCCGCATGCGTCAGAGATATAGTCCCCGTTAAGGTTGGGCGCAAGTATGACGTCGTATGTATCCGGCTTTGTTATTATCTGCTGGAACATGTTATCGGCTATCCTGTCGTTGAATAATATCTTGCCTTCCGGCATTTTGCCTGCGTACTTGGAATATAGCTCGTCCTCGGTTATTATCTTGTCCCTGAATTCCTTCGTTGCGACCTCATACGCCCAGTCCTTGAATGCGCCCTCGGTGTACTTCATTATGTTGCCCTTATGCATGACGGTTACTGACTTCCTGTTGTTTTCTATCGCGTATTTTATCGCCATCCTCGTTATCCTCTGCGTCTTTGCTTTTCCGATTGGCTTTATGCCTATGCCTGCATCATGATCTATGTTGACGTCGAATGAGCTCTTTAGGAATTCTCGGAGCTTTTCCGCCTCTGCGCTGTTATAAGGCCATTCTATGCCAGTATATATGTCGTCGGTATTCTCACGGAATATGACCATGTCGACCTTTTCGGGGTATTTCAACGGGCTGTCCAGGCCGTTTATGTATTTTACAGGCCTTATATTGGCGTACAGGTCCATAGCCAGCCTCAATGTAACATTAAGCGACCTGAATCCGGATCCTACTGGAGTGGTCAGCGGCCCTTTGAATATTATTTTATACTTCTTTATCGTCTCCATTGTTTCGTCAGGCAGCCCCGTGCCGTATTTCTTTTGGGCTTCTTCGCCAGCATCCACATGCAGCCAGTTTATTTTCTTGCTGCCATTGTAAGCCTTCTCTACTGCAGCATCCATTATGGATATCGCGGCTGCCGTTATCTCAGGGCCTATCCCGTCGCCGTATGTAAAAGGTATCGTGGGCATATCAGGTGTCGTCCATTTATCCCCTTCCATCTTTATGGTTTGGTTGTTCTCTTCCGCATTGTTCTCTCTCTGATTATTCTTTTCCATATACTACCACTTTATGATATTTAGCATTATGAATTATATTGGTAAGATTTTTGCAATAATATATAAACGTTAGGGCTGCAATTCGTTGTAGGGAGGTAAATTTTACTCCGTATTTATTGTAGTGGGGCCGTTTATCCCCTTGTCCCTGTCTAATTCGTATATCCTTGCGCTATGTATCTGCTTCAGCGCATCGTCATGGGTTATTATGAATATCTGGTCGACTATGCTCGGCAGCGAATTGCTGAATACCTCTATGATCTTGGTTATGCCCTGCGAGTCTATATTGTGCGTCGGCTCGTCGAGTATGAGCCATTTCAGGTTAGGCACTATAACCATGGATAGCGCTATGCGCAATGCCAGGCATGCCACGCTCCTTTCGCCGCCGCTGGCGACTCCCTCTATTTGCATCCATTCCCTTTCGCCATCCATTTGGATCGCAGCCTCAAGCGCATAGTCATCAGGATATGCGCGGAGCGCAATGCCTGCATAATCACCGTACGGGTACAGGCCAAGCCATAATCCCTCAAGCAATTCGTTTATGGATGTGACAAGCCTTAGTCTAAGCTGCGATTCCGTGGTTATCAATGCTGTTTTGAAGCGCGATATTTCTGAATGAAGCTTGCGCCTTTTCCCTATTTTTTCCTCCATCGCGGTTATCTGCGATATTGACTTCGTTGACTCGTCAATCTGCGATTTCAGCTTTGAGGATGACTCGATAAGCGCATTAAGTTCCGCATTGTTCTTTGCGTATTCGGCATTGATTGAATTGTAGCTTTCCCTTACCTGCTCTATGGCATTATCGGTAACGCTTATCTGCTTTATCTCCTCGTTTTTGCTCTTGAGATCGTTTTCCGAAGCTGTTATCTCCGCCTGCAGGGATTTTGCGCGCTTTATGGAATCCATCCTGTTATGCAGGCTTTCCAGCGATGATGAGAGCTTGTCCATCCTTGATGTCAAGCTCGCCAGCTCTTCCTTTATTGCGGATGCCTGGCCCTCGTATTCTTCGGCCTTTTGGACTAAAGCCTCGTATTTTGATGCCGATTCAGAATACGACTCTATCTGCGTGCTTATTTTATTTGCACGTGTAAGCTTGGAGTTGAGCTCTTCCAGTTCCTTTTTTGCCTTTTCTGACTCGGCTTTGTTGAGCTTTATGGTTTCTTCGAATTTGCGTATGAGCTCTTGCCGCTCGCTCGTTATATGGTCCTTTAGCTCGCCGCTCAGTGGCCTTTCGCATATGGGGCATTTTCCCTCATGCTCGTTGAGCTCGTTGAGCCATTTCCTTGTCTCGGAGAGCATGCCCTCGGCCTTGGACACCTCGGATATGCTTGAATTGAATGCGTCCTGCATGGATTTTATGCTTTCCTTCAATTCCTTTATCGAAATGCCATCCATCTGCCTTGATGCCTCCTCAAGCTTATGCTTGGCCTCAAGGCTTTGCTTGAGCTCGGCCTTATACGACGATAATGAGCTTATGCATTCCTTCTCCCTTGCGCGCTTTGACTCTATGTCGTTCTTCAGCGCTTTTATGGATTCCGAGAGATCGTGCTCCGATGCTGCGAGCTCCTCGAGGCTTTCCTTCTGGACCTCTATCTTTGCCAGCTGCGATTTCAATGTGGAGATCTTGCTTTCTATCTCCGCTATGCCCTTTGCCAATGCCATGCGCTTGTCGTTCTGCTCCTTCATCTTTTGGTACTCCTGCTTTATCGCCGCGAGCTGCTCCTTCATCTTTCTGGAGTCTTCCCTGTGCTTTTTCTCGTTCTCTGCTGCATTGGAAAGCTCTTCGGTTAGCCCTTTTAGCCTTTCCTGCATAGATTTTATATCTGCATTTTGAACGAACTTCTCGTCCTCTGCTATAAGTGATTTTATGGCGTTGGCCAACGATGTGGAGTTCTCTTCCGCAAGCGCGAACCTGTCCAGCCCAAGCATTTCGTCTATCTGCTTCTTGCGCTCGCCCTTCCTTAGCTCCAAAAAATAGTCGAGCCTGTTTTGCTCTGCGTATATTGCCCTTGAAAAAACATCGTAGTTTATCTTAAGTATCGATTCTATCTCTTCGGTTACCCGCTCCGATTGTGTTTGGAGGTATTTCCCGTTCTTTTCCAGCTTGGATTCGTTTTTCTTTGCCTTGCTTATGGTCCTTGATATCTTGTAGGTGTCATTGCCAAGCAGCAATTCAAGCTCCACCGTTGCAGAGGACTTCCTTTCTGGCCTGTTCATTATTATGTCCTCTACCTTATAGCGCCTGTGCTCAAGCGCAGGGAATGTGCCGAAAAGCGCAAACGATATCGCATCCATCATGGAGCTCTTTCCGGCTCCCATCAGGCCTATTATGACATTGTTGCCCTTCTGGAATTCCAGATAAGTGTCCTTGTGCGTTTTCCAATTAGTCAATTTTATGGATTTGATCATAATGCCAGCGCCGTTAGGTATGATGCATTAGAATCTCACCCAAAATTTATATTCTTTCTTAGGATTAGGTGCAACAGCGTTTAAGGAGCTTGCCCGTAGTGCTTGATTCCGGCTATGGACCATGCACGATTTCCCGTAAAGTTATTCGATCAGGATGCCGTACTTTTTAAGCACTTCTTTGACTTTATCCCTTACGGAAAGAAATTCATCGATTTCGCTTTTGGTATAGATTTTTTTATCAGTGTCTTCAACAGTTTTTTTATCTGATTTTTTATCTACTGGTATGGTCCTCACTATCATGAATTCTTTGCCGTTGCCAGGGTTGTAGAATAGGTGTTCGTATTTGGAAAGGGTGTATGGTTTTATGGCATCCTTGATTTCAGCCCATATCTTTTCTTTGCTTGGAACCTCTTTCCTAAGCATAGTATCGAATGGTTTTAGCTTTAAGGATGAGCTCAGCCTGCCTTTGTGATCGATTTCGTAATCTTTTTTGGATTCGGCTTGTTTATACATGATACCACTCTTTTATTTTACATTTTTATTTTAATAATATTTAACGATATCGCTGCAGAGCCATTATGGCATTGCCTTTTGCTATGCGCATTAGGTCTCCCTCTGTATCTTTAAGAGTATTGGATTCATAAGCTCAGGACATAAATGTGCCATAATTACAGGAAAATTAGTGTTTTATTTCACTCCACACCTTAAAATAAAAAGGTATTTAAATGCATCAGTTCCATTTTTGCTTGAAATATAAATATTTGGTGATAACATGAGTGGTGGAGGCGGAGGAGCATAATTTTATAAGTTGTTTTTAAACATTTTAAGTTTTGATGCTATTTCTTCATCAGTCATTTTGTAGTCTGTTTTTAATAGATCATACATTCTTATCCTTTTGAGGGGGATCATGTTTATGTCTATGCTACCTAATAATATATCTATTATTATTGTGCTTTTTACTGTTTTATTCTTTGTTATGCGTATTAGATCCTCTTCTGTACCTTTAAGTGTGTTGAATTCATACGCTGGAAGTATTAGTATCAAACCTTCTATACTTCCAATATCACCAACAGCTACAAATTTGTTCGTGAATAACCTTTCATCCTTAAGAGTATAAAGCAGATATTCTTTTCTATTTTTTTCGAAACTCTTCATATTTAATTGGTTTATATTTATTATTGCAAGATAGTTTATAGGGGCTTTTTGCATGGATATTGTTACACGTCTTATTGTCTGCTTGTCTTTCAATTCTTTGTATGTTAGATCTGCAATTCCGGGCCTGAGGTGGTATTCTTTATCTATATCGCTTAATGGCATCTTGCCGTTTCTGTTTAATGCCCTTAGTACTGCATACTGCCTGTAAAATATATCTCCCTCGCGCTTTCTTGGAGTTTCCTTTGTCCTGTGCCATACCCTGTCTTTTATTACTTCGAAGAATTCATCCCTTAAAGGTATGTTCCCATGACCCATTAAAAAATATGAAATGTTCCATTTCGATTTGTAATTTATGAATGTATCGCTCTTTCTTACCGAATATAGCCATTCCTCAAGCTTTAATGGATTCTCGAAAAGCCCGTATATGAATAGGTCATACGAACCTTTCGTAAGCGCAACGAACTGTACCCTCGGTTCTTTGGAAAGTTCTTTTATTATATCGTTTTTATATGGCAATCTTCCAACAAATCTTGCGGTTATTATATACCTGTAGAAGCCGAGGTTATAAGCAGCATAGGTATCCAACGTATATTTTATGTCGTATTTTTGGGTTAATTTCTTTATTGTCCTTCTTACTGTGTCTGTAGCTATTCCGACAGTTTTGGATATGCGCTCTACGGGCATTCTAGCATCGTCACTAAGTAGCTGTAGTATCTCCTTTTCTATGTTGTCGAATTGCCCCCTATGCAGTTTTTTCCGTTCTTCTGCCTTT
>DAHXOG010000016.1 GCA_027364995.1 Candidatus Mancarchaeum sp. | reverse complement strand
TAATTACTCGCTAAGCCCAACCGTCAACTGTACCTTGCCCAGCATGTATGGGATGTTAAGGCTCTACAATAATAAAAGGATGGTTTATTCCGAGAATCTCAGTGCGAATGTTCCTTCTTCCAACACCATAAGAATAAATACGTCCAGCCTAAAGGGTGGTCAATATTCTGGAAACCTGAGCTTTGCAAACAACCATACGAGCAATTTCACGAATGTGGATTTCACGGTGCTGAGCGCAGCAAAGCTGGTAATCTCAAACTTTAGAGTAGTGGGCCCCGTAAACACGGGATCCAATATAAACATGCACCTCATTCTGAAAAGCGAGGGCGATTACGGCGCCGGCAATGTCATATTATTCCTTAACCTGACATCGCCCTATATAAAAAACCTAACGATTCCCATAAAAAATATACCGGCCGCCCCGGCTTCTGTAGACATAGCATTACCATCGGAAAGCAATCTTGCCTTATACGCCGGCACCTACAAAATCTCGGCTTATGTGGAATATACCGACCCTATGGTAAGCAACAAGACTTATACGACAGCGCCGTTTAACACTACTTATATTGTAAATGCACCAAGCCACCCATCCAAGCCCGTAAAATTGCCGGCAGTGCCGATACCTAAGATACCCAAGATAACAATAACCTCTGCGCCTTTGTACATAACAATGAACTCGAATAGCACGATATCAACAAGCATAGGGATTTCTAATCCATCCAACTCAACCGAAACGCTTAATCTAAGCGTGCCTGGATATATTAGCAATATTGTCAAGCTTTCAACGCACAGCTTAGAACTGACCCCAAATTCCAATATCTCAATTAGCGTGCTAGTTGATGGCAAGAACCTAAGCTCTGGAGTATACAACATACCGATAAATGTAAGCGCGACCATAAACAATAAGACAAGCAGCTATACGGATTATGCGACTTTTTCCGTATCCTCAAGCGGAGTTAATGAGCCAGTAGTTAATACTGCAGTTGAACTGCAAAATAACACAAATGACGGCTATGTGGTAATAAGCATATCTACCCCAAGCAACGTGACTATAACCAACGGGACAGCGATAACATACCTGCCGCAGGGGCTTGTACCGAACGAAAGCTACATGGACGCTTACGGCATGCCCAACAACATAACGGAGAGCGATGGCTATTATTACGTAGAATGGCACATAAGCAAGCTTAAGCCACTGCAAACCGTATACGCGTATATATATGTCAGGAAGCAGGTTAGCCAGCTCCTTTTTAGCGGCATACATACAGATATATTAGCTCCTTCTGTTACAACACCAAGCATACTGCACTTGCTTTACGTGAATTCTCCATCATTCGAGACATTAGGAAACGGGACCACGGTAGTCGAGCTTTTGTACACGGGCGCATACCCCTCTTCCGTAAATCTGGAGCTTACGGGGCCGCCATATATGCATATCTATAACGCATCGCAAAGCCTGCCTGCCTTGCCTAACCAATTATTGTACGCTTATTTCAAGCAGACTGCCGGGAATACTTCAGGTACCTCGATAGAGAAGCTATTAATAACGGCCAAGGGGGCGGCGATAAATTATACTGTGCCATTGGTAATAAACAGCAGGCCGGTTAAAATAACCACTACAACTACAATAGCACCCAATATCATAGGCACAGCTGCAGAAGCCATAAAGGGCGCAGTGCAAAGGTATTTTATCCTTCTCTTAGTAATAATTATTGCGATAATTATTACAATATCTTATTACAGGTATATCAATAAGCCACATTATGACAGGAGCAGGTCGGAGTACATAAAGAGCATGAAAAAACGTATAGGAAAGAAATAAATGAAAAAGAATATAATAACACGGAATAGCATATCACAACGCACAAACCCGTATATAGTCAGAATATCCGCACAGAAAGGAGGCGTAGGCAAGACCACTGTTGCAGTAAACCTCGCGATAGCTATGAAGATGCGTGGATATCTGACTTTATTGGTTGATGCTGATACCTCAAATCCAGCGATAGGCATACATTTGGGGCTTGATTATGTCAATGCAGGATTTATTGACCATGTGCGTGGAAGGGCAAGCACGGAGAGCGTAGTGGTAACGCATGCACCCAGCGGATTGGCCGTAATATGCGGCTCTATAACCAATGCCGCTTTCATGCTTACTTATAAAGAGGCAAAGACGAGCTATGACGAACTCAAAAAATCGAGATACGACCTAATAGTTATAGACACGGAACCTGGCTATGTCCATGACGTAGTTACTGAGGGCATAAATGAAACAATAATAGTAAGCAACCCTGACATGCCAAGTTATATAAGTGCGTTAAGGATATCGGAATATTTCAGCTCCAAGGGCATACTCAACAGCATGGTAGTAAACAGGGTAGCCGGAAAAAGACATGAGATAAGCAGCAGAGAAATAATAGAGAACTTTAACGGTAAGGTTGGATTCCTGCCAGAGGATGACATAGTACCAATAAGCATAGCTGCTAAGACTCCTGCTGTTATGCTTAACCCGAAAAGCAAGTTTTCAAAGGCAATCGATGAGATAGCAGATGATTTATCTTCCCGTATAGGAATGCCGCTTGACAACGATGTGGTTTATGGCTACAAGGCAGGAAAGAAGCGAATTTTTGGTTCAAAGCGATAGACTTTAATCAATAATCTGCATACAGTGGAATAGTTGATTTTAGCTTTCAAAAAGAGTTGATAATGCAATGGCAGGGAACAAGAAGGAATTGGCCATTATGTGCTTTTGCATGGCAGTAGTATTGCTTGTTTCCATGGCATATATTGAAACCGCATTTGCGGCCTCTAGTCAGATCCTTTATGGAAACGTAATAACAAGCAATGGCATTTCCAAAACCGCCGCCACAACCAGGGGCATAACAAATATAGGAATAACCAGCGCGCAGGGTTATGGTTTAAAGAGTAAGCTCGTAGGTTCTTTAACCAGTATTTTGAACAAATTATCCCCTAAGGTGAAAAACCGCAGATTGCTAATCTCGGCTGCTTCGAATTTAGAGTATTATAATATAGCATCAAGGGGCATTGGTTACAATAAATCGATAAACATATCGATAGCTTATCCGAAAAACATTACAGCATTTATAAGTAACAACCTAATCAATATTTCAATAGCTAATCTTATTATAAAGCAGAACCTGTCCAGTATGCAGAATGAACATCGGTTAAGCAGCAAGGTAAATTATGTTCCAAAAGGATTGAAAACACCAATATTGATTAATGGAAGCACTTCATTGATCAATCTTACTGTTAAACTCAACTACAATTATACAAACACCCATACAGTAGTAGCGATAACACATACGCCGCCAAATAACACGAAGCCAATGCCTAGATCGGCAGCTTATTACTTTCATGTAAACAGCACTATAAGCGACACGCATGTGCAAAACGCCAATTATACATTTGCAGTCAACAGAAGCTGGATAATTGAAAACAATATAAGCGAGGGCCAAGTATCCCTTTATAAATATGTAAAAGGGTCATGGGTGCAGATGCCAACCATAATGATAGGCAACAATTCAACGGCTTATTTTTACGATGGAAGATCTGATTCTCTTTCGACTTACGCCATATCGTATTCTACCGGAAGTGTCACCAGCAGCGCAAACCCGTTGAGTTTGACATTGCCCACTGGGTATAATCTTTACTTATGCGCAGCAGGAGCAAACTACACATTCGCCAAGAGAAGCCCGATAAGCTGGGTGGCATTGCAGAATGCAAGCGGGCCTAGCAGTCCTCCTGCTGCTGCTTCTATAGGATATCAAACAAGCAATATATGCAAGGCATCTGTACCGACTAAAAAAAGAAACGATTATTATTTAGGGTTGGCAATTGCAGGGATGGGCTTGAACCTTACTCATTATTCCTTTTATGGAGCTGCGGCAAACAGCAGCGCCGCTACGACATTGAATTATCCTGTAAATGTTAACGGCTCTTTCGTTACAATACTAGTAGCTTCTGGATATTACGGATTGAGTGGACTTCCAACAATACCAAACACGTGTATAACACAGCAGATAACCACAAATTCCACAAGTTATGAATCGGCTTATATAGCGACATGTAAAGATGCAGCTCCTGGCAATTACACAGTATCTGCAAGCAATGGCAATTTTGGGGCGACTACCATTGAGGCCTTTGTATTCCAGCCAGGAAACGTAATATTTTATGATAATCCACAAGGAGCAGGTTATGTATCGGCAAACAATAAAACTTACAGTAATGGACAGAGCGCGTTATTATTAGGTAGGGGAGAAATTTCTGCAATTCCAAAAACGAACTTCGTGTTTACCAATTGGACAGTCAGCAGTGCAAATTTGAGCATTGCAAATGTATATGCGCAGACAACAAACCTTACCGTAATGGGCAATGGAGCAATAACGGCAAGCTATAACGGGATAACAAAATTCGAGGAGAGCGGGCTGCCCTCAGGTGCGACATGGAGCGCAGTTTATGACGGGATAACAAATACAACAACAGGAAGCATATTGAAATTTGATACTATTCCTGGAAGCCATGTGTTTACAATAGCAAACGTAACGTATAATGGAAACACGTACATACCGAAGCCTTCATCGGGAAGTTTGGTTGCAGGAAATGTTACAAGCGTAGCATTCAGTGAGGAAGGAATACTTTCTTTGGTTATACAGTCTAACAAGACCGCATATGATACTTCTGATTTGGTTACGGCAACTGCCCCACTGCCTACGCAGGACATAGAGATATTGATAGGGAAGGGTTCATTGCCCGGCGTTGAGGTTGCCGATGGAATCGGAAGCGCATCATGCAATCTTTACAGCACGTGCAATGCAAATGCGCCATTGGGTGCAGGGATTTATAATGTAAGTGCAGAGGTAACCTCAACAGGCAATGTAATCAGCAAGAGCGTTAACATAACAAGGGCAATTCCTAAATTGAGCCTTTCAGTTCCAAACAGTTATGTGTATGATGGCAATGGAGGAGCTGTAACGTTTAACATATCGACATACAACAATCAATTGGAAGGGCTTCTTAATGTAAACAATGCCACAGTTGCGAGCACATATTCCACAAATACATATACTACTTCTTCAAGTGTAGGCAATTACAGCGCATTGTTTTATGATAACGGAAACAACAATTACACGTCTGTATCAAAATCAGGAAGCTTCTCGATACTCCCGAAGCTTTATACTGTGAACTTTACTGAAAATGCAAGCACAGGCACTACAGGCACATTATCCGTAAGCGCACCTTCAGGATATCTAACCTATATATGTGGAGGAGGTGCTGGTGCAGCCGCAGTAACCTATACAACAGGCACAGTGGACCAGTATTCAGGTGGCGATGATTCTTACATAGGCCACCAGGCAACAAACACGTGCACTGAAACCACTACAGGGCCAGATTTGGTAGAAGGAATAGTAGGTGTCGCTGCAAGGCCGAATTATAAACTTTTCAGTTCTTCATATACCTACGCCGGCACATTAAGCTATAACGTTAGCCATAGCAACTCGTTAGTAGTGTTTGTAATAAGCTCTGGAGGAGGGGAATTTTCAGGCATTCCTTCCCAGTTAAGTGGATGCGCCACAAAAGGCATAGAAACAGGCGCTGACGGTTTAGAATCGGCTTATATTGCAGTATGCCAGGATCAAACCAAGGGCACTTATTCGGTGGCCGAATCGTTAACAAGCGAAGAGAATTTCGCAATGGCTGCGTATGTGTTTCCGCCATATTCATTGACATTGGATGACAACCCAGCGGCTGGCACCATAACCACCGATGGGAAAACATTCTCGAATGGAGAAACCACCAACGTAATAGGCACAGGAACAATAACGGCAAACCCTCCGAATAACTTCGTGTTTACTAATTGGACAATCAGCAGTGCAAATTTGAGCATTGCAAATGTATATGCGCAGACAACAAACCTTACCGTAATGGGCAATGGAGCAATAACGGCAAGCTATAACGGGATAACAAAATTCGAGGAGAGCGGGCTGCCTGCGGGGACGGTTTGGAACATAACATACGATAGCATAAGGAATTCGAGTAATGGCAACATGATAAGCTTTGACACTGTGCCAGGAAGCCATGCCTTTAGCGTAGGCAATGTAATGATAAACGGATATAATTATACGCCAACTACGTATTCTGGAAGCGTAGTAGCAGGAAATACTACGTCCATAATATTTAAGCCCCCAATATGCACCATATCGCTCAGCTCCAATTCAGTATCGTTTGGATCTTTAGGGCCTGATAGCACATATCCAGATAATGTAATGGTAACAGACTATAACAAAGGAAGCGCAGAGGCGCATGTTTTTGTATCTGGGACTAACTGGACATACGGATCTAATAATGCATTCGGATTCGGCGTATCAAATACGACATGGAGCAGTAGTGCGTTGGCAATATATGGAGGCAAGGTGTTGGAAAAGACAGCCTTCAATACTTCCATAGCAGTATTGCAGAATGGCTCAAGCCCAGTATACTTCGGGCTCAGCGTGCCGGGAGCAATACCTGCAGGGACATACACACAGAGAATAACGATAACAAACAGCTGTTAAGAGTAGGCAGGTTTTTAAGCTTTATTAATAAAAGAATATTCGGAAGGTGATTTATTGGATATATTAAAGAGAAATTTAAAGGCATCGCTCGCGATTCTAGCAAGCTTACTAATTATGAGCGGCACCATAGCATTGGCATTGGGAAACGTGGCTTTTGCAAGCTCATCGAATACAGTTACAGCAAATGTTGCTGTCGAAGGGGTGTGCTACATAAGCCTAAGCCCTAATGCGATATCGTTTGGTAGCTTATACCCTACGGCAACGCATGCTGACAATGTTTTGGTAACTGATAGCGACCCGTACGGAAATGTGGCGGCCAATGTATTAGTATCAGGTACTGATTGGGCAAGTTCAACTTACAACTTTGGTGTATCTAATACCACATGGAGCGCTACATCGTCAAACACGTTCTTAACTACAACTCAGCTTACAAATTCGCCTGTGCCTACGGGCATATCCATACCTGCGCCCTCACCAACAGTCTCGAATGGGATCACATCAAACTCAATATACTTCGGGCTCAGCGTGCCTGGAGCAATACCAGCAGGGACATACACACAGAGAATAACGATAACAAACAGCTGCTGATAAGGAGTGTGCCAAATGCGTTTTAATTACATTGCGGTTGCAGCGCTTTTGGTACTTTTCTCTTTTTCTTTATTATTTAACGTTTCCAGCGCACAGCTCGGCGAAGTAGCAGGAGAGCCTACATTTTATGTTAACATAAGCGGCACATACCATTATAATTACACGTTCATAAACGAAGGATCTACTCCGATACCTTTCAAAACCATTATGACAAGCTTCAGGACAAGCGCAAAGAATTCTACGCCTCCAGTAGTTACTGCTGACCCGTCTTACGGCACCATACCTCCAAATTCGCAGATACATATTGAAGTGTCAGTATACCTCCCTTCAAAGAACAACACCTCAGGGATGCAGTGGCAGGGCGTATTCGAGGTGGTGGATAATTCTACATCGAATAAGGTAGGAGGAGCGGTAATAAATGAAGGGGTTGCCAAGATAATAACAGTAGTGGCAAAGCCTCCGAAGCCTAATTATACAGTTTATATTTTGTCTGCGATAATAGCAATAGCCATAGTTGCCGCTGCAGGCAGTGCAGTTTATTTCAAGGGCAGAGGAAAGGCGAGGGCTAGGGTGATTAGGGAGGCCGAAGTGGCAAAGAGCAGGGCAGCAGGCTCGAAGAAAGGGAAGGCAACGCAAAGAAGTGCTTCAAAGAGCAAGAGCAAAAGAAGCACTGGAAAGAAGAAGCCAACACGCAAGAAAAGCACAGGAAAGAAAAATGTTAGAAAGCGCAGATAAGCATTTTTATACCAGATATGCTAATTATATATCATGGACTATCTTTTCAGGTTTGACAAGCCTAGGCCGAATCAGGGCGCCATGGTTAATGACATATATAAAGCGCTCACCGATAGGCATGATATATTCATAAATGCTCCTACGGGATTGGGCAAGACGGATGCCTCGCTCGGAGCCGCATTGACATTCGCGCTCAAAAAGGATTTGGACGTATTCTTTTTGACCCCAAAGATATCGCAGCACAGGATAGCAATGGAGGCAGTATTGGGGATAAAGAGGAAGTTTGGGCTCGACTTCAGCTTCGCCGACATAGTAGGAAAGCGCAACATATGCATAAACGACAAGGTAAACGCCATAGAAAGCGACGCTTTTTACGGCTCGTGCGAAAGCCTGGTCAAGGCAGGAAAATGCACATATTTCTCGCGATCGAAGAATTTTAGCACAGACGATAAAGGGCTTGCAGATGCCATGGAGAACGGGCACAATGCGCTTCTAGACTATTCCTATGGGAAAGGAGTATGCGCTTATGAGATAGCAGCCAAGTACGCGAAGAACTGCAGGGTCATAATAGCAGGGTATTCGCATTTATTGAATCCTTACAACAGCGGCGCTTTCCTGAAGAAGATAGGGCACAGCATAGACAATGCGATTATAATATGGGACGAGGCGCACAACCTCATAAACATAGCGAATTCATATTTAAGCACTTCGATATCAGAGCTTGGAATAGATGCGGCCGAAAGGGAATTGAAGGCGATAAACAACAGCATAGATCTTGATTACCTGAAGTTCGCAATGAAGAAGCTCGCCGCAAAGAAGCTTTCAAAAGGGATGAGCGAGGCCTTGGTTGACAAATCGGACATGTCTGAATTCATGGAAAGCGAGTATGAAAAATTGATAGATGATCTTGAGAAGGCGGGTCTTGAGTACATACAGGCAAAAAACGCCAAGCGCTCTTCCATACTGCATATAGCAAGGTTCCTAAGGGGATTCCTTGATGCGGATGAATCCGCCGCGAGGATAATAAAGGCGAGGAACGGGCTCGCAAGGCTCAACGTTAGCTGCTTATACCCCGATAGGGCACTGCCGATATTGCAGGAGGCCTATGCAAATGTATTCATGAGCGCCACGATGGAGCCCATGAGGATGTATTCTGATATGTTCAAGGTGGCAAACTCTGAGATGAGAAGCTATGCGTCCCCATTCCCAAAGCACAATAAGGCCGCATTCATAGATAATGAGTTTACGACAAAATTCTCACAAAGGTCCAACGAGCAGTATATGAAGATGGCAAAAAGGATAGAGGAGATAAAGGACAGCGTGCCTGGGAGCGTAGCCGTATTCTTCCCGAGCTTTTCCGTGCTCGAGGGCATATCAAGGCACGTGAATGTTGCGAAAAAATATGTGCAGAGAAGGGAGATGCAAAGCCAGGCTACAGACGCATTGATGAAGCGCTTTACAGAGGACGACGGCTCGATGCTAATGGCAGTCATGGGCGGCAGCTTCAGCGAGGGCATAGATTACAAAAACAACTCGATAAAGGGCATAATCATAGTGGGCATACCGCTAACTGCGCCTGACCTTGAATTGAAGCTGAGGATTGCATATCTCGACAAGCGCTTTGAAGGCAGGGGAATGGATTACGCTTACATAATACCTGCGATAGTGCGCTCGGTCCAGGCGGCAGGAAGGGCGGTAAGGAGCGAGAGGGACAGGGCTGTGCTCGTCTTTATGGATAAAAGGTATTCGTGGCGCATGTATATGGCTGCCATATCCAACAGCATAGAGATCTCGGACTCTAAGGATTACATGAAATCAATAAGGTTCTTCTGGGACTTAAATGATGTAGTAGATAAGGTAGTAAAGGCCAAGCCCGATAAGAACTCCTAAGAACAACGGAGGTATTGCAGGGAGGGCCCTCTTGAATTTTCTAAGTATGAACATTGTTATCATAAGCCCCAGTATTGCTCCGAACACTATGAAGAAGCTCGGGACAAAGCTCAATGTAAGCTTGTATGCCGCCACAGCGACCATGAGCGGTATGGCAAGATCCCCTGTGCCCAATGCCACGTTGGCGGATACCGGCACCATACCGTTTGTATTGGATCTCTTCATTATCGAGAGTATCCTTTTGCCTCTTGAGCCAGATTCCTTGAGCTCCTTGTTGTATTCCCTCAACTCCTTTTTGCTGAAGCTCGATTTCGGAAGCCCTTCCACCTCGTTCATGTCCACCATGAAGGCCAGATTGTTCTCGGTAACCACATTGGCCAGCGTTATCATGTGCTTGGTTATGAACACGGCAACGAAGTCGTATATGGCAAGCAGGCCCATGAAGATAAGCGCTACGAAGAAGCTGAAGCCGAACCCCAGCACCACGCCCACTCCGATACTTGCCAATATTGCAGCTACGTTCTTGAGATTCGTCCATTTGTTCTTTGCGACTACAAGAGCTATGGCTATGATCACAGCTCCTGCTGTCGATATATTTGAGCTTTGCGTAATATACGCGAGGATTATGAAGAATACGTAGAATGATGCTATGAATATTATCACGGCCTCTATTATCCTAAACAGCTTAGCCCCGTGATAGAACTTGAATACTATGATCATGGCGATTGCTATGACGATTATGTAGCCTATAAGCAGGAATGCGCTTGTCGGGCTGTTTGCGACCTGTGCGCTTGCGACCTCGGAATAGGTTGCACCGTTAAAATACAACGTGGATATCATGAGCCCTCCGAATTGGACAATCATGAACATTGCTAATATCCCAAGCAGTTGCCTGTTCTCTATAAGCCTTTTTTCCAAATATACACCTTAGTCAATCCGCCTCGTGATGGACAAGCTTTATTATCCCCTGCCTTGGCCTGTATATGTCGCCAGAGCGCTCAAGCTCCGATAGATATTTGCTTGCGGTTGTGGAGTCTATGCCTGCGGCTTCGGCATCCTCTATCACTTTTTGTATCTTTATGTTGCTGTCCGACTCCTCAAGCTTCTTTATTATGTTAAGTATTGAATTCATGCGGTCTACCTTCTCCCTCGGCATTCCGGTCAATATCGTATCTATGTCTATGCGGCCTCCCGTATCCAATGCCAATGACTTAAGCATGAACCTGCTAAGCTCTATTGCAGTCTCAGAATCGGATAATTCAACCACGTCAGAAAGCCTTGACTTCGCGCTCGCCTCGCTCATCCTCACCAATCCCTCTATCTGCCTCGGGGTTATGGGAACGGCGCCCTGCCTTTGGCCAGTCTTTCTCAAGTCGACATAATATTTCTGTAAATATTCGCTGGCCTCCTGGCTCAGCCTTGGCGATACGTTCTTGCGTGCATATGCAATGTATTTCCTTAACAAATCCGAGTCTATAGGAGGCTCTTCGACTTGCTCAAACCCTTTTATGTCAGCAAGCCTTGCGCCTGCCGCCTCATGCTGCATAAGTATGTGCTTTGCTATGTTCCTATCCGTGTCCTCGTCCATCACGTCGGTTATTGGGAATATGAGGTCGAACCTTGACAATAGCGTAGGAGGTATGTCGAACTGCTCAGCGGGATACTGGTGGGGATCGAACCTTCCGAATTTCGGGTTCGCAGCAGCAAGCACAGCAGCCCTTGCACTGAATGTGGCTATTATACCCGCTTTGGCTACGCTTATGGGCTGCGATTCCAAGGCCTCGTGAAGCGCGGCCCTGTCGTCCTGGCTTATCTTGTCGAATTCGTCTATGGCCACTATCCCCCCATTGCCAAGCACCATTGCCCCCGCTTTCAGGGTCCATCCCCCCTCTGAAAAATCGTCTCTCTCTGCAACTGCTGTCAAACCTCCCCCTGTCACTGATTTTCCACTTACATATATGCCTTTTGGCACCAGCCTTGATACAGATTGCAGTATCCTAGTCTTAGCGCTTCCAGGGTCTCCTATGAGCAGTATAT
>DAHXOG010000015.1 GCA_027364995.1 Candidatus Mancarchaeum sp. | reverse complement strand
ACAGTTCAGGGCAACGGAAAGCATACAGAGTTATGAAAGGCAACTGTCACTGTTCATGACTTCGCAGTTGAAAGAGCAGAGTTATATCGAGAATTTGCAGGACATAATCAACGAAAAAATAGGCTTACGACGGTAACGTTTTTAGACTCATACAATTTCACGCTCACGCTGTTAAACGCTTGTATAGAAAGAAAAAAGGAAAAGAAAATAGATAAGTTAGTTACGTTAAACTTATCTCTATCTGTACTGTATCGGGTACCGGTATACGCATTACCTGCCTCAGTGCCTGGTCGTTTGCGTATATGTGTATGAGCCTTTTGTGCACCCTAAGCTCCCATTTCTCATAGGTATGGCTTCCGTCGGCACCAGGGGCCTTCCTCACCGCATGCCTGATGCGCTTTGTAGGAAGTGGTATTGGTCCCTTTACCTTTACGCCTATGGACTGCGCGATGTCCTTTATCTGCTTCATCACGCTGTCAGCATCTGACTTGGATATGCTTGCAAGCTTTATAACTGCAACATTGCTCATTCGGCACCACTAATCATTTGCCCTGTGCCGGAGTGATGTCAAGTATCACGCCTGCGCCTACGGTTTCGCCCATATCCCTTATTGCGAACCTTCCCAACTGCGGGAACTCGCTGTACTTTTCCGCCACTATGGGTTTTGTCGGCTTTATCGTAACTATGGCTATATCTCCAGTCTTTATGGTCTCAGGGTTTTTCTCCATTACCTGTCCAGTCTTTGGATCCTTCTTTTCCAGTATGTCTGTTATTGTGCATGCGATCTGTGCAGTGTGTATATGGAATACTGGGGTGTATCCTTTGGCTATCACGTTTTGGTGGTGCAGTATTATTATCTGCGCCTTGAATTCGCTCACAACTGTTGGTGGGCTTGAGATTGGACCTACGACATCGCCGCGCTTAACGTCCTTTCTGTCAACTCCCTTTATGTTGAAGCCCACGTTGTCTCCTGGCTCTGCCTTCTGCAGCTGCTGGTGATGCATTTCTATGCTCTTTACCTCTGCTTTGGCGCCGCTCGGCATTATTATAACCTGGTCTCCAGGCTTCATTACTCCTGTCTCTACCCTGCCCACAGGCACGGTTCCGAAACCGGATATGCTGTAAACGTCCTGTATTGGAAGCCTTAATGGCTTGTCCGTAGGCTTTGTCGGTACTGTCAGCAGATCAAGTGACCCAAGCAGTGTCGGGCCATTGTACCATCCCATCTTATCGGACTTTGCCGCTACGTTGTCTCCTGATAAGGCAGAATATGGAACAAAGTTTATAGCATCTACGTTCCTGTATCCTAAAGACTTCAATAGCTGTTGCACGCTAGCCTTTGCCTCCTCGAACTTTTTCTGATCGAAATTCGCAGCGTCCATCTTGTTAACGCCGACTATTATCTGCGCT
This sequence comes from Candidatus Mancarchaeum sp., assembly GCA_027364995.1. GTDB lineage: Archaea > Micrarchaeota > Micrarchaeia > Micrarchaeales > Micrarchaeaceae > Micrarchaeum_A. The sequence goes on along the minus strand of DAHXOG010000015.1, from coordinate 10,634 downwards.
ATTCCAAGCACGTTCGCTAGTATTGCATGCTCCCTTGTCTGGGCCTGAACTCCATCGACGGCGCTGACAACAAGGACAGCGGCATCTGCCTGGCTCGCTCCTGTAATCATGTTTTTTACGAAGTCCCTGTGGCCAGGTGCGTCAATTATGGTAAAGTAGAATTTAGGCGTCTGGAAGTCCCTATGCATTATGTCGATAGTTATTCCTCTTTCCCTTTCCTCTTTGAGCTGGTCCATGACGAATGCAAATTCGAATGTGGGCCTGTTCATCTGCTGGGTAAGCTCCTTGTATCTCTGTATATCCCTATCGGTTATTACGTGGGTTTCGTACAGCAATCTTCCTACAGTTGTTGACTTTCCGTGGTCTACGTGCCCGATGAAGATCAGGTTCATGTGTGGTTTTTCTGACATTTATTTCACCAATCAAAATTTTTTATCATAATATATGTAATGTATAATAGGTCTTTTGCTTTATTAGCTATTCTTATTTAATTGTTCATTTTTAAAAAATGCCGGTGCATAATTACAATGTAGACGTTTTGTACGCATATTGTAAGAGGTGCAGTCGAATTAGCATTTTAGCGTTATGCAAGTATGGCCTATAACAGAACCAAATAGTTTAGTTAAGGATAAATATATAAATCTTTATATGCTAAATCTCGCCAGCATTAGTATGCGCGGCATGTATGGATTTGCAGTCCGAAAAAGCTGCAAAGCCTTATATATCTTTGTGCATACCTATAATGCTAGCTGTAATCCGGTGATTGAATGGCTAAAGACGAAGACGACGAAGACATGGAAGATGACGAAGACGACGAAGACGAAGACGAAGAAGATGACGAAGACGACGAATAATTTACAAGTGTAACAACCCGTTTTCGTATTATAAGGCTTCTGAATCTTTAGAGTGTTTTTTATTTTTATTTATATGTTTATGCTTTCCTATTTTTATTAAGTATTTTATTAAGCAATAAGTGTATTCCAGTTAAAGGAGCATTGTAAACGTATTTTATACTTTTGTTTTAGAAATATGGTAATGTTCAATATCGGAATATTCTGCATTTATATGCAAAGGTGATTTTTTGGTTAATGGAATAGAACTTACTGTTGCTGGCGCGCTGGTAACTGACGATGGGAGGGGCATTGCTAGGATAGACTCAAAGGCCAGGAAGATGCTCAATGTGATATCAGGGGACATAATAGAGATAAAGGGAAAGCGCAGGTCTACCGCAGCCATAGTATGGCAGGCACACCAGCAGGATGAGGGATTGGATTTTATAAGGATTGACGGATACATAAGGCAGAATATAGGCGTCGGAATAGGCGACAAGCTTTTTGTGACAAAGGCAGAGGTTAACGATGCCGAGCGCATAATACTGGCTCCGCCGCAGAACCAGCGTACTCCCATATCGCCCGACTTCGCAGAATATGCCAAAAACAAGCTTGAGAACAAGCCATTGGTGAAGGGAGATGTCGTGCCGGTGCCGATGTTCGGATATGTGTTCAATTTTGTGGTCGCGCAGGTTACCCCGCACGGAGTGGTAAGGGTAACGCAGAGTACTGACGTTGTAGTCAAGAACGAGCCGGTATCCGAATCCATGGTGCGCATAGGCGACGTGCACTATGAGGACATAGGTGGCTTGAAAAATGAGATACAGAAGATAAGGGAGATGGTTGAATTGCCGATAAGGTATCCCGAGCTCTTCGAAAGGCTAGGCATAGAGCCTCCTAAGGGAGTATTGCTTTTCGGTCCACCAGGAACCGGAAAGACACTGCTCGCAAAGGCTGTGGCCAACGAGAGCGACGCTAATTTCATAGATATATCAGGGCCGGAGCTGGTGAGCAAGTTCGTAGGGGAGAGCGAGGAAAGGCTAAGAAGCATATTCGACGAGGCGAAGGAGAAAGCCCCCACCATAATATTCATGGACCAGATAGACGCCATAGCTCCAAAGAGGGAAGAGGCCACTAACGAGGTAGAAAGAAGAATGGTTTCGCAGCTCTTGACATTGATGGACGGAATGGGGACAAGAGGACAGGTAATAGTCATAGGAGCCACGAACAGGCAAAACGCCATAGACCCTGCATTGAGAAGGCCGGGAAGGTTCGACAGGGAGATAGAAATAGGAGTGCCTGACAGGAACTCGAGGAAGGAGATACTGCAGATACACACAAGGAATATGCCCGTGGCCAAGGACGTCAGTGTAGAGGAGCTAGCAGATATCACTCACGGATTCACTGGGGCAGACATAACATCGCTCGCCAGGGAGGCCGCCATGTCAACGCTTAGGAGGATATTGCCGAAGATACTGGACAAGAGGTCGGTGCCTAACGAATTGCTTGTAAGCCTGGAGGTAACGAAGAACGACTTCATGGAGGCATTCAACAGCATACAGCCAAGCGCATTGAGGGAGGTTTTCGTAGAGAGGCCGAACGTGCATTGGAACGATGTTGGTGCATTGGAAGACGTGAAGGCACAGCTTAAGGAAGCCGTAGAATTACCGATAAAGAAGCCCGAGGCCTTCACGAAGATGGGGATAAGGCCGGTAAAGGGCATATTGCTCGTAGGCGCGCCGGGAGTCGGAAAGACCATGATAGCCAAGGCTGTTGCTACCGAGAGGGAATCAAACTTCATATCCATAAAAGGCCCTGAGCTGCTGAGCAAGTTTGTAGGGGAGAGCGAGAAGTCCGTAAGGGAGATTTTCAGGAAGGCCAAGATGGCTGCGCCATGCATAATATTCATAGACGAGATAGATTCCATAGCATACACGCGCAATGGCGATTCCTCAGATTCCATGGTAACGGAAAGGGTAGTGGATACGCTTTTGACAGAATTGGATGGATTGTCTGGGCTCAAGAACATATTGGTCATAGCGGCTACCAACAGGCCTGACATAATAGATCCAGCATTGCTAAGACCGGGAAGGTTCGACAAGATCATAGAGATACCGATGCCTGATAAGGAAGCAAGGATGGAGATATTGAAGGTTTATCTCAAGAAGATGCCTATAGCCAAAGATGTCAAGGTAGAAGAGCTGGCCAATGCCACGGAAGGTTACACAGGAGCCGAGCTGGAAAATCTTACAAGGGAGGCAGGAATGAACGCCATAAGGGCCAACAGGGACAATGTGACAGGTGTTGATTTTGAAACTGCATTGAAGGAGATAAGGCCTGCAATACCGAAGGAGCTTTCTGAACGCATAAAGCGCTTTAAGGAAGAACCGGAGAACATGTACAGATAGTAATAAAAGAGTTGCATAGAAATATTAATGCGCAAACGGCAGCGCATGAGCTTAGCCCGAGTCATGCCGTTTAGTGAAGAGTGATAACATGAAGATCGTTTATTCGGACCAAAAGAGCGGGAGAACCGCACAGGCAGAGCTTAGCTCGGATATGGCAGCCGTAGTGCTCAATAAGCGCATAGGCGAAGAGATCGACGGAGCTGTGATAGGATTGAGCGGCTATACGCTTAAGATAACAGGAGGCTCAGACAAGAGCGGGTTCCCAATGCACAATAGTGTACAGGGCACTGCAAAGCACAGCATAATGAAAAAAGAGTCGGATTCCGGAAAGAACAAGGGCAAATACAGGAGAAAAACCGTAACCGGCAGCATGATAAGCGAGGAGATTGAGCAGGTCAATGCCGTAATCACAAAATACGGGGACAAGCCCATAGACGAGGTATTCCCGAAGAAGGAAAAGGAAAAGGCCCAGGAGGAGCAGAAGCAATAATCTCCTTCAACTGGCAATTTTCTTAAACGGATGATTTTAAAGTGGTTTATTGGAAGATAGCACAAAGCAAAGCGTTTTGAACATAGGCACATTGGGGCATGTTGACCATGGTAAGACTACCATAGTGGGAGCTCTGACAGGCATATGGACCGACAGGCACAGCGAGAGCATAAAGAGGAACATGACCATAAAGCTTGGCTATGCAGATGCAGTAATAAAGAAATGCAGTGGATGCGAAGGCCCAAAGGCATATACTGTCGGGGACAAATGCGATGGATGCGAAGGCACGCCCGAACCAGTAATGCGCATATCCATACTTGATGCGCCTGGGCACGAGACCCTTATGGCTACTGCCATTGCAGGGGCAAGCATAATAAACGCGATAATGTTCGTGATAGCGGCTAATGAGCCATGCCCGATGCAGCAGACAAAGGAGCATTTGATGGTAATAAACCTATTGGGCATAAAGAATGCCATAGTCATACAGACAAAGGTAGACATAGTAGGGAAGGAAGCTGCAATAAAGCATTATAACCAGATAAAGGAATTCCTTAAGGGCAGCATAATAGAAGACGCCCCGATAATACCAGTAGTCGCAAGCAAAGGCATAAACATAGACGTATTGCTTGAAATGATAACAAAATTGCCGCGCCCGGAGAATGACCCCGATGCAAGCCCGTTGATGTACATAGCAAGGTCCTTTGACGTGAATAGGCCTGGAACCAAGCCTGGAAAATTAAAGGGAGGCGTCGTAGGCGGCACTATAGTAAGGGGCAGCATAAAACAGGGGGACAGCATTGAGATAAGGCCTGGGATAAGGACGCTTACTAAGTCGAAGAAGGAGGTCTATAAGCCAGTTAAAACAAAGGTAACCGAGATAAGCAATGGAAGCATAAAGCTCGAGAAGGCTTACCCCGGAGGGCTTATAGGCCTGTCCACTGAGATAGACCCGTATTTCGCAAAGGCCGATGGGCTCGTGGGCAATCTTTTAGGAAGGCCTGGCGAGCTTCCGGACGTATTTGACACCATAACCGTGAAGTACCACTCGCTTAACAGGAGCGATATACAGGAGCGCGGCATAACGGAAAATGAGCCGATGATATTGAGCATAGGCACGCTCACAGTAGTCGGATACGTTAAGACGGTAAAGCACGATAAGATAAAATTGGAGCTTAAGCATCCGGTCTGCGCGGAAAAAGGCTCTAAGATAGCAATAATGCGCAATATATCCCAAAGATGGAAGCTAACTGGATACGGAATAGCAGAATAATTTTGCGACGCTTAAGGCTTAAAAATCTAATTTGACGTTTGAAATGTCTGCACTATGTGCATTGGCTGTTTTATGCCATATATGTGATTAAGTTAATATCACATGTATTTTTCGTCAGGCATTTTGAAATCCAGTAGTTCCCCATTTGAAAAGAAGATGGGAATCTCGTATTCCGCGGATTTTTGCGAATCGCTTGCATGTATGGTATTCAGGTTTATGCTCATCGAAAAGTCTCCCCTTATTGTTCCCGGTTCGGCCTTTGACCCGTCCGTCGATCCCACTAGTTTCCTTACTATTGCAATCGAGTCGATGCCTTCCAATGCCATAGCCACTACGGGCCCGGATGTTATGTATTCTATAAGGTCATTGTAGAATGGCTTGCCCTTATGCTCAGAGTAATGACGTTCGGCAATGTCTATTTTTACATTGAGCATCTTTAGGCCGATAATCTTTAATCCCTTGCGCTCGAATCTGTTCATTATTTCCCCAATGTGCCTTTTCAATACTCCGTCCGGTTTTATTAGCACTAGCGTTTTCTCTTTAGGCATGATTACACCAAGCAATAAGTCTTCATAATCTTATTAAATAGATTAAAAACAAAATTATAATAATTATTGCTTAGCCCCAATAAAGCAGCGGCTTATCTGTATAGGTTCAAATATAATGGACCGGTGTAATTTGATGGGGCCAGGATTGTAACCTTTAATTCATACCTTGCGTTTGGATAGCCTGCACAGACACTTTGGTTCGATTCAATTTGCGAATACGATACGATGCCGAATGGCTTATCTATTGATGCATGAGTATATCCATTGCTGGAATTTGATGCGAAGTAGTAGGTAAAAACGGAATCCGGCTTGAGTGCCGTATAATAGTTATAAGAAAACATCGCATTGGATTTTAGCATTATTGTTTTATTCTCAGGGCAGAAGGTTTGGTTCGCTGGGACTCTTGTTATACCTGAAACGTTTATCGGTACAGTGCCCACAAAGAACCTTATTGGAGGATTGATTATTACGCTTTTGGATATCATTTGCGAGAGGTTAGAAGAAGCATTATACTCGAAGACAAATGCAATCAATAATATTATGGCTATTGCAAGCACAGCATAAAATGCAAAAGCAAAAGGGTTCAGTCCATCTTTTCTGGCGTTTTGGCGCTTGGTGTTATTGGCATGCTTCATTGGATTACGCCTACGAACTCCATTTGTACGCTTGCCCGTTGCCAAATAATCAACTTATTTTTATTCGAAACTAAATCTTATATAACTATTCATTTTTTTATTTTATTAATACAATCTGGAATGTAAATGCGTGATTTTTATGGCTCACGGGCAGATCCCGCAAGGCTGGCATATGCCAGCTCGGATGAATGTATAGCGCATGGGATTGCAGACATCGCTCAATAGGTATAAATAATTATTAATACCGAAGTTCATCATATATTAAATATTGGGCATACAAAATACAAAACAGCATACAAGATTAAATATGCCGAAATCAGATATTTAGATGACAGATGAGAAAGGATCAAATTTTAACAGGCCAGGGCTTAAGGGCTTATCCGGATAAAGGGCGATTATATGATTAGACAACCGATAATATGCGTATTAGGGCACGTAGACCACGGTAAAACCACATTGCTGGATAGGATAAGGAACAGCTCCATAACCTCCAAGGAGGCAGGGAGGATAACACAGCATATAGGGGCAAGCGAAGTGCCGCTAGATGTCATAAATAGGATATGCAAAGGCGTCTCATTCGGAGGCACGGAGATAAAGATACCTGGACTGTTGTTCATAGATACACCTGGGCACGAGGCATTTACGAATTTAAGGAGGAGAGGCAGCAGCGTTGCGGACCTTGCGATACTTGTAGTAGATATAATGCAGGGATTGCAGCCACAGACCGTTGAGGCCATAAACATACTTAAGGAGTATAAAACGCCATTCATAGTGGCAGCCAATAAGGTTGACCTTATAACAGGATGGAAAAGCAGCGGACTAAGCAGCATCGCCGAATCGATCAAGCAGCAGAGCAATAACGTTATTGAGATACTCGAATCCAAGATCTACGAATTGATAGGGGCTTTAAGCAATTACGGGTTCGGATCTGATTTATATAATAAAGTAGAGGATTTCAGGAAGGAGTTGGCTATAGTCCCTATGAGCGCGAAAAGCGGCGAGGGGTTGGCCGAGCTTCTTATGCTTTCGGTAGGGCTTTCGCAGAAGTTTCTGGAGGCCAAGCTCAACATAGAGCTGGACAGTCCCGGAAAGGCCAGCGTCATAGAGAAGAAAGAGATTAAGGGCATGGGAACCACAATAGACGTCATACTTTATGACGGCTCGCTTCACGTCAATGATATCGTAGGCTTCGCAAGGCTTGATGGCAGCGTAGCGACGACTAAAATCAAGGCACTGCTTAAGCCAAAGCCGCTGCACGAGCTTGTTGAATCCGCAAGCAAATTCTATAATGTAGAGTCTGTAAGCGCAGCATGCGGCATAAGAATAAGCAGCATAGGGCTTGAGGACGCAATGCCAGGAACCCCGCTGATAGACGCCAAGGACCCGAATTTCGAGAATGAGATAAGGTCAGAAATTACCGACGTATTCAAAACAGATAAAGACGGAGTGGTATTGAAGGCTGATTCCATAGGGAGCCTTGAGGCAATATCCAAGCTCTTGACTGCCATAGGCGCGAAGATAAGCAAGAAGGGCATAGGGGCAGTAACGAAAAGGGACATAATAGACGCCTTCGCAATGAATGCTATAGACCCAGTGTATGCCGTAGTGCTCAGCTTTAATGTAGGCGCAGAGCTTGATGCAAAAGAGGCATTGGAGACCAGCAACATAAGGAGCATAAGCAGCAACATAATATACAAGCTTGTCGACGAGTATTCAGAATATGTGGAATTGATGAAGCGCAATAGGAGAGGGGAGATAACAAAGCGCATAAACATGCCTGCAGAAATAGAGATATTGCCGAATAGTTGCTTCAGGATGTCGCATCCTGCAATATTCGGTGTTGAGGTAAAGTTGGGAACCATAAAGCCAGGCATACAGCTCATAAACGAGATGGGGGAATACATAGGAAAGCTTAAGGGTGTGCAAAACGAGGGTACTCCGATGGAATCCGCAAAAAAGGGCGAGAGTGTTGCAGTATCGATGGATGAGCCGACGTTTGGAAGGCAGATAAAGGAGGGACAAAAATTATACACCAGGCTGAACGAATTCGACACGAATGAATTGGGCGGAGAGCTTGCGGACCTGCTTACCGAGGAGGAAAAGGCCTTGATGCTTAAAATAGTGGATTTAGAGCATACAAGGAAATAATGCAAATTATTCTATAATGAATAATTATATTATTATATTACTATTTTAGCGTAGCCTGACGAGATAACGCAATTCTAAAAATTGCGATATTTTATCTATGTAAATGGAAATAGCATGCCTAATTTAAAAATGTGCATTTGGAGAGGTTACTCAACAACACAATTTATACGTTAATGATTTGCAAGTGATAAGATGAGTTCAAATAAGAATATAAGAATAGCAGAAGGATTTTCAACAATAGTTGCTGAGCAGCCAGTTGAATATGTAGAGAGGAAGGGCATTGGACATCCGGACAGCCTGATAGATGGGATAATGGAAAGGGTAAGCACCGATTTGTCGATTGCATACATAAACTCCACAGGAAAAATACTGCACCATAACGTAGATAAGGGCCTGATTATAGGAGGCGCTTCTGATGCGACTTTCGGAGATGGAAGGATAACTAAGCCCATAGAGGTAATACTTGCCGGGAGGGCTGCAAGATCTTATCAAGACATAAACATAGATGTGGATGGCATAGCAATAAACGCTGCCAAGAACTACCTCAAGGAACATACGCGCTTCCTTGATTTGGAGAAGGAGGTCATTTTTCAGTCCAAGATACTGAAAGGCTCTTCGGACCTTGGAGACATATTTGACAGGAACATCGACATACCGCTTGCCAATGATACCTCTTTCGGGATTGGTTTTGCGCCATTCACAAATACGGAAAGATTGGTATTGGAAACCGAGAAATTCCTCAATGGAAACAGTTACAAAGAAAAGCACCCGGAAGTGGGAGAGGATATTAAGGTAATGGGAGTAAGGGACATGAATGATATAAGCTTGACTGTAGCCATTGCGTTTGTATCGGGAAAGGTGCAGAGCAGTGAAGATTATGAAAAGAAAAAGGACGAGGTCAGGCACGATATAGAAGAGTATGCCAAGAAGCTCATAGGCTCGGATGTGGATGTAGTGGTAAATAATGGGGATGTAAAAAACGGCAAGGTATACCTTACAAAAACCGGCTTAAGCTGCGAGGCTGGAGACGATGGATCCGTAGGCAGGGGCAATAGGGTCAATGGGCTCATAACGCCTTTCAGGAAAATGAGCCTTGAAGCGGCATCGGGCAAAAACCCGGTAAACCACATAGGCAAGATTTATAATATCCTTGCAAATGAGATAGCGAATGACATTGTTAAATTATATCCGCAGATAAAGGAGTGCAACGTATCGATAGTTTCACAGATAGGCAGGAAGATAGACGATCCAAAGCACTTGGACATAAAGATAAGCACTGAAAAGCGCGACGAGCTTGACAACCTCAGGAAGAAGATATATGACGTTGCGGAACAAAGCCTAGACAATATAGCGTACTTAACACAGGAGATTGTAAACGGAAAGCATACGATGTTTTAAGAATAAGGAATCATCGGATGAATAAAAAATAAAGAAAAGTGGGGATTTTAAAATCCCCATTTCAATGCATTAGCCAAAAACCCTGTTTTTGCACGTGACATTGCTCGGCTTTTGTACGTTTATTCCAAAGAACTCCAAGGCTTTGCCATCAGAGCAGTATCCATTGGATAAGCCTGATTCTAGTGTTTTTATTGATGTTCCGTTTATTGTGTATGTATAGTTCAATGCATGTATGTATACAGTGCCATTCGTTGCAGTGTAGTTGTATCCATTAACCTTGCCGTTACCGGTTTCTGCAAGCGCGCATGGATCTCCGTTGGCTATTTCAGATACGGTAGTGTTTACAGTGGACTCATTAGCGTGATTTAATATTATCATTGCAGGACACGCCTCAGCCACGGACAAGCTTGGTACAGTGTGATTCCCCAATGTGGAATTTTTAGTTGCATTTACATTAGTCTGCGTATTGCTAGGCGTGTATGTTACAACTGCCGATAATATGGCTATTGCAGCAAGTATAATTACCACAGGAACTACAAATCTCCCAATGCCTTTGGTTTTGCTTACGCTGGAAATCGGAGCAACAGTATGTTTTGAAGAGAGCTTGTAGTATTTTACCTTTTTATAGTGCGTATTATCTATTGGCTCTATTTCAGACATGTTCTCCAACTCGGAGAGGTGCTGGCTCACAGTGGCCTTGGATAAGCCCAGTGCGTCGCTTATTTCAGTCAGGTTCATATTTCTGTCCTTTAGGAGGTTTAAAATTCTCCTTTTTGTACCGAATGCTTTTGACATTTTATCACATATGGGTTTTATTTGGATATTATATTAAGGCTTTTTAGAAGGTTAGGTTTTTGTTCGGTTTTTCGAGATTAATTTAAAAATTATAGTTTTAATGGGTTTTTAT
>DAHXOG010000014.1 GCA_027364995.1 Candidatus Mancarchaeum sp. | reverse complement strand
TCAGAATCCCCTGGTTTTCTCCCTCCTGTGCTCTCTTGCTGCCCCGATTTCCATGGCATTGAGAGTTATGCTTTCCTTAATTGCCGCTTTGACAGGATAGGCTTCGTATTCCTTGTAAAAGTGCTTGCCGAAAAGCATCAGCGAAGTTACCTCTGAAGCTAGCCGAGCCCCGTTTATGCCTATGTGCGGATAGGGCTCCGGAGGTATCCCAAGCTTTATGGCAGTGTTGCTTAGCCCTGGCCTGGATTTGCCAGCTATCGCCTTTGAGACGTTCTTAAGGTTCAGGTACCTTCCGGGAAGCCTCATCGGCTCGCCGTAATGCAAATATGCGGCATTCAGCATTTTCACGTCGTAGTCCCCCCATGCGGCAATTATACCAGTGCCGTGCACCGCGCAGAATTCCTCGAATTTCCTTATGAGCTCTATCGCGCTCTGCTTTCCGCTATCGAATATCTGCTCTTTCGTGAAGCCGTTTATCTTAAGCGCGTAGGCGTCATATGACCTACCGTCCATGACCCTGCACTCCTCGTAGAATTCATCTTTTGTGTTGAAGTCCACCGCGCCCAATGAAACTATTGACCCTGACTCGTATGGAGTACTCCCTGGAACGCTGCCGGAGCCTTCTATGTCGAATATTACCGCGTTCAGCTTTTCCAGGTCTTCCGGCTTTATCTGTATCATTTCAGCACCTCGCGAAACTACTAAAGTGGACTAAAAGCGCATTGCACACGCTGCTGAATCCAGTGCAAACCTTTGAAATTCCGTTCATATGCTACCTTTGAAATGCATTGGCTACTGCTTATCTGCGCTTTCGCTCCTGGCAAGCTCAGCCGCTTTGGCCCCCTGCAATTTTGACGCAGAATACGCTTCCATTATTGCTGCAGTTACGCTTGCGGCTCCATCCTTTACGCTTGAATTATTTTTTATAACGCTCAGATTGTTGCGCGTGTAGCCCCTGAACAGCTTCAAGTGGCTAGAATCACCTTCCTCTATCATTTGCGCATGCACTCTGTCCCTTCCTTCCGACCTGTGCTTGAACCTCTCCTTTAAGGTTTCCAAATCCGCAGTAAGATATATGAACAAGTCCGGCCTCACGGTGCCAGCCCAAGCCTTTATCACCCCGGTGAGAAGACTGAATTTCTCATGTTTCGGTTCTTTCCCGGAAACGTTTCTCGCTGCATCCATCATGAAAGAGAATGAATATGGCGATTTTTGCATAAGAACAACTTCGTATTTCTTGCTGTTCTTCCATGCGCTCGCTTCCTGCGCGGCGTAGCTCAGGACGTGATAAGCGGCAGTATACAGAAATGAGCGGTACGATTCTATTTCGCCTAATGCAAATTTTTTCAGGAATCCTGAGAGGAAGCCCTTTTCCATTGCGTAGGATTTTGCATCTATCGCGCTTGTGCCCTTTTCCCTTAGCAGCTTCTCCACCTCCCCTGCAATTGTGGATTTGCCGGAACAGGGCTTGCCGTCTATGATTACCTTGAATGCCATGGTTGTGCTTGGAATCGGAAATATTTATTCCTTTTGCGGAAAACCGGCGCAAGTTCAACCCATGAAGAAATCGCCTATCTCCTTCCAGTTGCGCACCTTTACTATGCTCTTGTTCCTGTCGCTGTCAAAAAAATCCGCATTCCAGCTTTTCCTTAGGAGCAGCGCAACCCTTCCTGCTGCGGCAACGGATTCGGCTACGAGCTGGCTGTCATCTATGTAAAAGCCTATTCCGTGCTTCTTGTTTAGCAATGCCTTTTCGGCCATATTGGATACATGTAATACTTTGTCGAAGCTTACGTGCTTTCTTTCCAGCCAGGGAATGAAAGAGGATTCTTCGCCGATCGTGGCCGTGACTATGTATATATTATGCGTTTTCCTCAGGGCGTCTACTACTTTAGGTATTGAAGGATCTACAAGCTTTATCCTTTCCGGGTTTTCCCATGCGCGGCTGCATATGCTTCTGGCATGCACTTCGGCTATGCCAAAGCTTTTTTCTATGCTATAGTATTTCCACTTTTCAAATGACGCATCAGGGACGTATTCCTTTCGTATTATTTCAAGAGCGATCGCTGAAGAGTCGGCTATTGTGTCGTCAAGGTCTATGGCTATCGTGTCACTTTCCACAATCAGTATTTGCCACAAAAAGATATTTAGATTGAAATTTTGCATAGCAGACTTGTGCTTCTTGGCGTTAGGCTTGGTAAAGCCTTTTCAGAAAGCATCATTGAGGCTTATGGCTAGAGAAGTGCCAAACTTCAAATATAAATATTAGGAACGCGGCAAATGTTATCATTGCAATGATTTTTATGCAGAAGCAGCAGGCGGGAATTGAAGGGCAAAAGGATGCAGACAAGCACAAATGGGGCTTATTCGGAATGCTCAGGAAAATTGATGATGGCCAGATAAAGACAGACTTGCATTACAACGAACTCGTAAAGCTGCAGCGCGAGAGCATCAATGCCATAGGCACTGGCAGATATGAAGAAACCAAAAAGGCGCTGATGGCAAAGGAGGCGCAGTTCTACAACGACCTTGCCGACCAGCACAAAAGATTCGCCAGCAACGCAAGAGTTTTCTCTTACATAAACGGCGCCATTACAGGTATTGATGCAGGGGTTGCGACATTTTACGTTGCCTCTGGAAGCAGTCTAATCGTTGCCGCTGCTGCAGGGGCAGTTTCAGTTTTTACAGCCTCGCTCGCAGTTATTTCCGTCCGTTCTAAAAGGAAGAACGAGAAGCTTGCAGCCGAAAGAAGGGAAAGGGCAAAGAGCCTGGAAGAGGGAAACGCTTATGGCTCTGAAGCTACGCCCGAAGGTAGCTTCTATTGACATTTATGCAACGTGCATGAGTTAACGCAGGTTATCTCGTGCTTTCAAACATTTCCATTGCTGAGCTCGCGTCGCTTACAGGCTTTGACAATATCGCCTTGCTTTGGACGAATGAGCCATTTTCGGTCCTGATGAAAGCTGAAATCACAGCAAACTCTTCTTCGCCCCTGGAATCCAGATTAGATACCCTGCACAGGCGCTTGCATTCGCCGTAGTCCGAATTCTCCTTCAGCGTTCCCATTATGCGGTATTTTTTGCCATCTAGGGCGAATAGATTCGCATCGCCCGAAGGCGAAGTTATGCTTACCCACTTCATTTCTTTTTTGGCCATCTTTCCACCTTTTTGTTTGCAATGGAGAGAGGCCGAATGCCCTTCCATAGTTGGCTGGCAAACGTTTTAGCCTTTTCGCTTTTGCGGCTGCTCAGCCTGTTTTGTGATCCTGGCCTTTTGCAACAGCATAAAGAATTTATATTGCATTTCACGACTTATCTGCGTATTCTGACTTGGTTGCATGAGGAGCACGTTTACGTTGATGATGGCCAGTGTAATGCTTTATGCAGTAAATGGCACAATAGATTACGTAGTAGTTAGAAGCCTGCCCCTCAGTTATGCAATAATCTCCATAGGGTTCGGAATACTGATAGGCTTCATTGCCACGAAGTTCGTTTTCAGGCTTAGAGTCAAAGCAGAGACCAAAGGACAATACGCATTCGGCATCATAACGGCATTTATGATTACTGCATACACGTTGCCGCTCCTTATAGCTTACAAGAGCTACACGCTGGCCAGCATATACCCCCTAATCGGGCTGTCGGCACTCGTGTTTTTTGCCATAGATGCAATTAAGTACAGAAGATCCCTGAAGCTCGGGCAAACTGCAATGCTGCTCATGGGCGTGCTGCTAATAATTATTGGAATATTCTATGCCGAAAGCAACGGATACAGGTTCCAGCTCAGCACGCTGCCATTCATATTCCTTATAACCGTATTTGCAGGGATAGGGTATTACATGGAATTTTACAGGATAAAGAAGTACAGTATAGGCACGAAGATGCTTTTCCAGCCAATATTCCTGATTGCCACGGGCTTGTTCTTTGCCTGGCCAGTTTATGCCCTGAACATTTATTTTGCTTTGGGAATTTTTGGAGGCTTTGCTTTTGCCTTCGCTTCTGTCATGGAGCTGCGTGCTATGAAAATGACAAAAGCTAGGGGCAAGGCCAATATGCTGATTAAGAGGAACTTCATAAACGATTTCGAGTATTCGGATACGCTCCTGGTGCTTCTCGGCAGCGTAATAATAGGCAGCTTCTACCCTGTGGAGATTTTCGGAGGCATCCTCATAGTGGCTGGCATAATCGTGATAAGCTGGCTTTCCAATTCGGCATAGGCATTACCGGTATGCACGGCTGCTTGCACAAGCGCAGCTTCCGGCAGAGATTCTCCCATATATTTTTCGCCCATTTTACTGGATTTTTCTGATTAAGAAATTCGTATTTATACAAAACTCCTGCCCATTTTTCATATGCATTTCTACACAAAAATAATAATAAGTCTTATTGCAATGCTTAAAGCATGGAAGGGCAAAATTTTCCGAAGACTGCAGGAAAGCATAGGTTTAGACCGTTGTACAGCCCTAATCAATTGTTCAACAGCATGAAGAAGGCCGTGAAAGGCAAGGGATACAAAAAGGCAGTAATGATATACTCAAACGCTATGCTGGAAAGCTTCAGAAAAGCTTACAGGCTTGAAGAGGCAAAGGCCCTGAAATCAATAGTCAATCCTTTGGGCATATACGAGTTTGGAAAAGGAAGGCTGCTAGTTTACATAGGCATAGGGGCCCCAATGACGGCAGTTGCTGCGGAGGAGCTCATAGTAGCTGGTGTAAAAGAGTTTGTCATAATGGGCACCGCTGGAACACTGGATACTTGTATGAAAATAGGTGACCTTATTCTTTGCGCCAAGGCACTACGGGACGAGGGCGTTTCCCACCACTACCTTAAAAGCTCCATGTACGTTGAGCCAGACATGGAGCTAACCTCAAGGATAAAAGGAATAATGGAGAATAAGGGCATTGACTTTCACAGCGGTCCGACATGGACCATAGACGCGCCTTACATGGAGACCGTGGAAGAGGTAAAGCGCTATTC
This sequence comes from Candidatus Mancarchaeum sp., assembly GCA_027364995.1. GTDB lineage: Archaea > Micrarchaeota > Micrarchaeia > Micrarchaeales > Micrarchaeaceae > Micrarchaeum_A. The sequence goes on along the minus strand of DAHXOG010000014.1, from coordinate 7,722 downwards.
CAGAGAAGGCATAACTACTGTAGAGATGGAAGCTGCTGCATTGTTTGCCGTTGCAAAGAAGAGAAAGGTAAAGGCAGCAGCACTTTTTGTGGTTTCGGACATTTTGAACGTTGAAGGCTGGTCCGGATTTGTCAAGGCAGAATACCGAAGCACATATCCGAAAATGGCAAGGCTTGCTGGGCTGTTCTGACTGCTTTTATGCCACTGCTTTTGCCTTTGAGAACGAGTATGCGCCCAAAGCCAGCATAACTAGCGCTATTGCGCCCAGCACCAATGCATCCATCAATACAGGGAACACGGAAACTCCTAGAAGCGCGCCACGCATCCCGTCAACTCCGTACGTAAGAGGATTGACGTATGTTACATATCTTATGAATCCAGGAAGCGCGCTGACAGGGTATATAGCTCCAGACAAGAAGAATATAGGGAATACGAGCAGGTTTAGTATTAGGCCGAAGCCCTGCATGTCTGTCATTACTGAAGCCAGTATAAGCCCTATTGATATGAATACAAAGCCTATGAGGAGCATGAACCCGAAAGCCACGAACAAGCCGGCTTTGTTTTTACGTGTTCGGCTTTATCCTGTTACCTGGTTGTGCTATGGGCTTATCCTACATGTTTATTTTATTATCTAATATATGCCTATTTAGGTATATTAAATGGAGAAATATAAAAAGATCCTTTTCTGCCAAAAGGCATACAGGCCAGGGCTTAGGGACCGGCACGCTCTTTGATCAGTGCTTTTTATCCTTTAAAATTAGGATGATATTTAGATATTGCTAAAATAAAATAGGATAATGTTTACAGTTTATCCTTAAATATTAGGATAATATTTATATATATGCTATTAAAAATAGGATATTATGGCAATAAATACAAAGGCCAGAGGTGCAGGGGCCTCAAATGCAATATATAGGCACGTACTGGAAAATTACCTTGCAGGAAATGTTAACTTCAGTGCAAATTCCGTAGCCCGCGTACTGCACATTTCACCGAATACAGTAAATATCGCGATAAGGGCGCTTGCTTCAATAGGTGCAGCGTCAATATCCAGGCGCTCTTTTGCTTTGACCGATTTTGAAAAGGCGCTGATGTACTGGGCTGCGACGCGAAAGCTCAGCAGGTCTATAGCATATTCCACTTTTACAGGAATTGGGGTGCAAAATATAGAAGCAAAGATGCCTGAAGGAATAGCTTTTACTGCATACAGCGCGTATTCATTTGCATTCGGAAACGATATAGCAGGGTACGGAGAGGTTTATGTATATGCGACTGATTTTGCATTGAAAGAACTTGAACGCCGCTTTCCAAAAGCTGCGCTATCAAGCCATTCGGATTATGCAGATCTCATAGTGCTTAAACCGGACAAGGTTCTCTATAGGGAGATCGAAGAGAAATTGCTTAAAAATTCCTGCGTCCCCATAACACAGGCCTGTGTGGACCTATGGAATATAAAAGGATGGCAGGCCCCAAGGTTCTTTGCCAGCGCAATGAAAAAATTGGGTGAAAGGCTCAATACCGCAATGGGTGAATAGCCATGCCAAAAGAATTTTATTCTGACGCAATCACTTATAGGAGCAGGGAGATATTGCAAAAGCTTGCAGATTCATTGGATTTCGTACTGATTGGAGGGTGGGCAGTCAACTTTTATGTTAAAACACAAAAGAGCACAGACGTTGACATAATGGTGACTGCTGACAAGCTTAGCTACTTTAAAAATTATGGAGTGGAAAAATACAAAGGCTTGCCCATATATTTTGCAATGGTTGGAGGAGTCAGAATTGACATCATGGTCCAGGGTGTATCAGATAGTGCGTTGACTATGCCAATTTCCTTGGTAATTGAAGAAAGCGTTGTGGTAGAAGGCATACGAACGGCCTCGAAAGAACTATTGCTGCTACTGAAAATGTGTGGCTATTTCAGTTTCGACAGGCAGAAAGTGGAAAAGGATATTATAGATGTGGTTTCACTGCTTTTTTACTCAAATGTAGATATTGCTAAGGTCGCAAAATATGTAAGCAGGTATAAAATTGATGATAGAAAGGCATTTATGGGAATGAAAGAGTATTTGGAGAAGGGTAGGAACCTGTGGGAATTTATAACAAACAGCCCTGAAGAATACTCTAGGCTGTATTCAGCAACAAGAAAGGCAATAAAGCAGTATTGGCGTGGTTGATGATTTTCAATCTATTGCGTTGGGCCATAAAAATGCATGGTTCTGAAGCGATGATGCTTTATTTTTGCATTTAGGTGCTTATCATAATGTATTTAATAGATTTCAACTGCAATAATAGTGACTCCCATCCGAATATATGGGCATCTTACACTTATTTCGATTGTGCGCTTATCCAATCCTGAAGATCCATGAATTTATAGCTTTTGACTTGGAAATGGCCCGTATACATTTCATTGATAATTTTTGACTATGGATACGGGTTGTGCTGCTTGCTGTAGTCTATTGGAAGCGACGTTTCTTTCAAACCTACATATGCCGCAACCTCGTTGTTCGTGTTCTTTCCCATAGCTATGCCCTCCAGTATGGAAAAATATGTTGCAGAACTGTTGCCGAACGCTTCTATCATGTCTTCCTTGACGGTGTTCCTTAGCGGTGCAACAAGGCTGAGAAGTAGCTTCTTTATTGCTTCCCTGGACGTATGCAAACCTTTCAAGGGCAGTCCTTGCCAGAAGCGCTGTAGTAGTACTATAGAGTTTTTATGCATTTGAAATATTGGCTAATATTGATTCCGCTAGGCTTGCCATCTCTTCGTTGCCCAGTTGGAATACGCGTTTTTCGAGTATTTGCTTTTTCTGTTCCCCGTTTTCAAATTTATCCATTATTCTGCGCGCCTCGGCTTTTGTCACTTTATTTTGCAATATGGATTCCCCGTTGCTCCACAAGGCGCCAAGCATTGCATTCCCAATCTTGCGGCTATCTTCCAGAAACATCAGCTTGAGCATTAGGGACAGCGGCGACTGGTTTGATTTTGGCGAAATCTTCAATATGGAAGAGGTTACCCTGGGCTCCGGTTTGAAGGCATTCTTTTTTAGCTCTGCGATAACTTCTACGTTATAGAAGGCATAGAAGAATGCAGACATTACGCCAAAATCTAAAGAGCCGGGCTTTGCCAGTGCAAGCTTTGAAAAGCCGTATGGAGCCACGGTTACGCAGCATTCGAAATTATATCTTCTTTCGTGCAGCAACCTTAGGAAGAACGGCTGAAGGATTTTATACGGAGGGTTGGAAACTATCTTGTTGAATTGCGGCAGTTTGGCATCTAGGGCGTTGCCTTCTATAACCATTACCTTGTGGTTGCCGCTGAAAATTTTTTTAAGTTCAAGTACGTATCCAGGGTCTTTCTCTATGGCATATACCTGTCCCGCATGAGCCGCAATTGCTTTTGTCAAATTTCCTGGGCCTCCGCCTATTTCCAAAACGCCGTCATGCTCTGTAAGCGATGCGGCATTCACTATTTTGCTTATGGCCGACTCGTCAACTATGATGTGCTGCTCCTTGATCTTGTCAGGAATTTTATTGTCCATTGTTATTGCCTGGGCTTTTTGCTAGACTAAGTCGTATTGGGCAATAATGCTTTTTGAATATTTGGATGTTTTGGCAATAGTTTACTGCTTTACCCTTGCCACTATCATGTAGTGCTCGCTCACGCCTATGGTTTCAGGCTCTTCGCACGTGCTGAAGTGTATCCTTAGCCACTTGTTCCACCTTCTCCTGTTCTCCATAAGCTCTTTGACATAGCTGCCTCTATAAGATGCAAATCCTTCAAGTGCTGTCCTTGCCAGAAGCTCCACCTTATTGCCAAACAGGCCTTCAAGTTCGTAAGGCCTGAATCCGTGAAATGGGAAGAACCCGTACCCGCCAAAATAGTCCCCTGTTTCAGCCCATTTGTCAATATACCTGCTGTCAAGATCCGTCTGGAAGGTACTTACGGTCCCTCCGAATATGGTAAACCTGCCCATTACAGATACAAAAATTGGAGCCCCAGGCTTTGCAATCCTGAAAAGTTCCGCAGCTGCTTTCTTCCTTTGCTTTTCTTCCATTATGTGCGACATAGGGCCGCCCAGGCATACGACAGCATCGAAGCTTTTGCTTTCGAGCATTTCGAGGCTTTGCGCAAAGCCAACGTATGCGCCTTTGAGCCTTTTCTTTAGCTTCCTGGCTGCGAACCTTGCCTTCAGCGACTTTATGCTCTTCTCAATGGGATCGACAGACACAACGTCATAGCCATGCTGCGCAAGCCAAATAGAGTATCTTCCAGGGCCGCTGCCTATGTCTGCAAGAACCCCATTTTTAGGAAGATACTTTTCAAGGTAATGGATTGTGGTTATGTACTCCATTATGCCGTTGCTCAACGTCAGCCGTTCCCACTCATGAGTAGTAGAGGCAGCATAGCCTTTGATTATTTCATTATGCAGTTTAGCAGCTTCCATGATAAATACGCGCATAAAAGCATTATAAGCCTTTTCTGCAATTGCGCAATGCAGCTCTGCTATGCATTTAAACTTTCTAATAAAAAGAAATGCTTACTTCTTTAGCTTGGCATTTAGCCAATTTTCCAAATTAATGAATTCGTAGTCGCCTATCACTTTAGAGAGCTTCGAAGTATCGGCTTCCGTAAGATATTGATACGCCTTTAACGGATTTTCTACATACTTTATGCTATCTCTATCTATCATTTCCCCTATATTTTTATAAGAAATAGCCTTTCCTGTTCCAACATTGTAGATTGGTTCGGTGCCTTTCTCTAACAGCATGAGAGTTATCTTTGCCACATCGCTTACGTGTATGAAATCCCTGGCTTGCGAGCCGTCGCCGTATATTACCAATGGTTCTCCTCTCTCCTTGCTTTTTAGGAACTGCGTGGCAATGCTTGCGTACTGCCCTTTTTCGTTTTCGCCTTCGCCAAAAACGTTGAAGAATCTAAGCCCTATAGAATTTAAGCCCCTCGAATGGAAGAAATAATCTGCATGCATTTCGTTAATCATCTTGGACTGAGCATAAGGATTGTGCTGCTTGCTATAATCTAAAGGCATAGAATCTGAAAAATGCTCTCCTGTATAAACTGCGGCACTTGAAGCATAAAGAACCTTTTTCACCTTGTGCTCATGTGCTGCCCAAAGCACATTTATAAAACCGTTTACATTTATATCAAAACATTCCACAGGGTTTTTCTCAAACTCAACTACGGAAGTTACCCCGCAAGGTAAATAATGAAATCAACCTCTTCCACAGCCTTTGATACTGTAGATTTATCGCGGATGTCACCCTTTATGAATTCTATTGCAGGATTGACATTCGCATTTAGGTCAAGCCCTTTTACTTTATAGCCGTTCTTCAAAGCTTCTTCTACAACATGGTTCCCTATGAAGCCAGAACTGCCAGTGATGAGAAGCGTTCTTTTACTCATAAACTTTCACTTTTGTATTTTTGTATGGATGTTTATACGCGTATTTACGTGCGTATTCTTTTGCTGATTTGAGATAAGCACAAAATGTACCAATTAGAATAGTTAGAATGCCTACAGAACTAATAATAGATAAAACAAACGCAAGAATATCTAGGGCTTTTATTGAGGCAATTACAATAAAACTGGATACCATAAGAAAAATGATTGAAATTAGTAGAACAGTGATAAAAAGGGCTTTGACTTCTACTACTTTAACCGCAGCAGGCATATCAGATTTGTTCTCGTGCCAAAAAGAAAATAGTTCAATACTGTGATTAGCTGTAGGTTTGCCTCCTATATACCAAGAACTTACATCCCTTAATTCTCCGAAATGAAAATTCAACAAAAATATTACGGCTGCAATAACCAGCGCATTGTATGTAACTAAAGAAGTAGTGTTGACATGCGGATGATATATAGCGATTATAAAAGCTAAAATAATGACTATAGCTACTGCTGCTAAGTTTCTCCCCAGCGCCTTTTTCCCGTCAACGGAAAGAGGTTGTTCTGCATGAGTCTTACCAACGAACCAATTTGAAATTAGACTGCATTCTGTAACCTTTTTTTCATTTTCCTTATCGGGCAGGGAAATCACCAGAAATATATAACTAATCTCATGCCTTTATACTCTTATCCTGTGCTTCCTTAATCTGGAGAAGTTTCCCAGTTGCTTATTCTTAAATTTACCCCTATCATACTTAGTATATATTGCAACTGCTTTATTCTTTTTTGCCATTGCAATAAGCTTATGCTTTTCTTCAGAATTCATCCTTGCAGATCCGGATTTTACTTGAATTTGGACTTTCGGACCGTAAATAGACCTAGCACGAATATCTGCAGGGCCCCTACTACCTTTGCTTAATTTTACATATTTGAATTTGCCGCTCCTTTTCATCTTTTCTGCAACAAGCTTTTCTGCTCGCCTTCCTTTCCTATACGTATTCATCTTGTCACTATTTACTATGTACTAGGGTTTTAATTTTTCCAGTACCTTTACAAACTTTGCATGGACTTCCAATTATACCTACTGGATTCATACCTGTACCTGTGCAATACGCACATTTAGAGAGTCGGTATTGTCTTTCCCTTGATTTTTTTACCATAGGACCATCAATTAAAGAGTTAGGTTTTGCATTTCTTTTTCCTTGTAGAATAAAACGTTACCTTTTTACCTTTCCTCGTTTTAAAGCTTACACGTTTCGCCATATAATCACAATAATGCTAAACTCAAAAGACTTAAAAACATTTCGCAAATGTAAGTTTCTCTTTATTTAATTCATATATGGTTTTTCTTAACGGATTTGTAATTTTTCTGAAACTTTTTATACACAAAAAAACTCTTTCACACCTTGCTGTTCTATACTAAGGTTCTCAAATATTCAGTTGCTTTCTCTCTTCGTTATAGAGTATTTAGCGTGCTGTAGTGACGAACCAAATACTGCTAGTTTCCACAGTCAGACGCTTTCATTAGTGCAACATAGAGCTGGATTACTACGAGATCCCTTCTTTCAATCGCCTCTATCTTTATTATTCCATAAGTTGGTCATCTTGTTCAAACCGGTATATTTATATCTATTTTTATTTAATATTTAACAAATGTTATCACAAAAGTTGGTCTAATGAAGCTCGATTTCGATCCTAGGAAGAATATAACCAAGTTAGATTACTTTTTAATGCAGCTTAATAGAGTAAATAACAAAATAAAAGATTTGCTTGTTGTGAAAAGCATAGTAAAGAATTGGTACGATGTACTGCTTTTTAGAGTAGGTCTGAAAAAGGTGTTTTTAATGCAGCTGCACAACGGCCAAATAAAAATGTGTTTATTTGTTTTCTTCAAATACTTGATAAATACTTTTGATATTATTACAAACTTAGATTGAGAACATGAAAACACTTACTAATTATGTTAAAAACTTTTTAATAAAACGATTGTATAATGCAAATATAGTTTTGCAAGTTATAAGATTTGATCCGAATAGGTTTAAACTTGCGAAATCTATATAAGAAAAGGGGAAAATTTATTTGTAGAAATGGTTTTATATTAAAATTTGACAAAACAAATGTAAAGCATATGAGAAGGCTGTTTTACTTTTCTTTATTTGAAGGTATCCTGTTCTCTAATAAAAAAGGTTATTGGAATTATAAAAATAATATAATAACTACACCGCAGGGGATAAAATTTGATATAAAATTATTTGATGAAACAATTTTTGCAGAAACTTTCTTACATGATATACATTTTTCAGATTTTAATCTTATG
>DAHXOG010000146.1 GCA_027364995.1 Candidatus Mancarchaeum sp. | reverse complement strand
TAACCCCTGGGACTGGCAGCGGTGAGTGAAATTCGCGGATTTTCTGCTTAACCGTTCATAAACACGAAAGAATTCATGTTAATGGTTGAATACTCTCTAATTACGCTTAGTCTAATTACAATTAGAAAATAATATATACGTTTTTCAAATATGCTATTGTGTTCGTTGGGAGAAAAAGAGAACTTGAATTTCTTGAGAAAAAGTATTTGGAAAGAAGGAGTGATCTCATTCTCATTTACGGTAGGAGAAGAATTGGGAAGACTGCACTTGTCTCGGAATTCATAAAGAACAAGAAAGCAATATATCTTCTGGCTACCCAGGAGGAGAAGAGTCAGGTTGTAAGAGGGTTCTCCCGTAAAGTCTCGGATTTCTTCGAGGATTCACTTTTTCAGCAGAACCCACTTTCAGATTGGGATTCTTTTTTCAAGTATCTCGCAGGAAAGGTTACCTCTGCCGACTCAAAGGTGATACTGGTATTCGATGAAGTAACTTATCTGATAG
>DAHXOG010000145.1 GCA_027364995.1 Candidatus Mancarchaeum sp. | reverse complement strand
GGACCAAATGGTTTAAAGACGGGAAACTAAACCTGTCTTATAACTGTGTGGAGAAGTATAAAGATTCAAAGGATCCGGCCATAATATGCGAATTTGAGGATAAGAAAAACATTGTTATTTCATATGCGGATTTAGATTCAAAAGTTGGCAGAATGGCAGCTTTCCTAAGGAACTTAGGTATAAAGCGTGGAGACAGGATTGGCATATTTATGCCAATGATACCTGAGGCAATTATTGCTATGTATTCAATAATCAGGTGTGGGGCTGTTGCTGTTCCAATGTTTTCAGGTTACGGCAGAGAAGCAGTTGAAACACGAATCAAAGATTCGTCAATAAGATTCCTGTTCACCGTAGGATCATACAAAAGAAAAGGGAAGGACATTCAGATGGCAAATTCTGTGAGAGGAATTGAAGGAGTTACACTAATAGTAAAGGGAGGCAAGCAGGAAGGAGATCTGGATTATGACCTCGCAGAGAGCTTCAAAGAATATTTAACATCTGAACACATGGACAGCG
>DAHXOG010000144.1 GCA_027364995.1 Candidatus Mancarchaeum sp. | reverse complement strand
ACGTTATATTAAGAGATGGAACATATTTTAAGCATTTACATTTGCCGAGCTCTCGCGCGCACCCTCATTTCTTCTCGGCCGCAGGAGCCTTCTTGAGCTTGAGAAGGTCCTCCTTCCTCACGCTCAGGTGCACTCTCCCGGTGCCGACGCCTATCTGCTTTCCTATGAGTATGTTCTCGCTGACCCCGGTAAGCATGTCGTACTCGCCGAATACGCTGGCGTTGACGAAGTGCTTGACCGTCTCCTCGAACGCGGCCCTCGCGAAGACGGACTTCTTTTCTCCAGATACGCCATGACGGCCAACGCTGCTGATGTGCCCCCTGTATGTCATTGTATCAGCGAGAAGAGACATGTGCCTGAAGTTCACGCTCGCGCCGTTCGTGGTTATTGCGTAGTACATCTCGTTCGCTATCGTGTTCCTGGCGGCCTCTATGCCGTAGACCTTCAGGACCTCGAACGGGTCGTTCGACAGTATGTTCCACTTGTCTATGCCCTCTATCTTCATCGCCTCCTCCATGTTG
>DAHXOG010000143.1 GCA_027364995.1 Candidatus Mancarchaeum sp. | reverse complement strand
ATAGAACCCAGCAGGGCTATGATGTCCAACCGGCTTACCGTGGATTCCAGGAATAGCAGCAAGAATGAAATCCCTATTATGACCATTCCTGATGAAGCTATTAGTCTCGATCCAAACCTGTCAGCGAGCTTTCCTGAAACAGGGGAAAGCAACACCATCAGAACTGGCTCGGGAAGTATAATAATTCCGCTAAGGAACGGGTTAACATGCAAGATAACCTGTAAATATATGGAGAAGACGAAAACAATTGAAAAAGTGCTTACATAGTTAAGGAAGGCAGTAACATTTGATGCAATAAAAGTCCGGTTCCTCCTGAAAACGGAAGGAGGGATAACTCGGTTGGCTGAATTCTTCTCATAGTGCAGGAAAATCAGTAGGAAAAGCAGCGACAGTATTGGATAAGGCAAGCTTGGATGAGATATTGAAAAGCACTGGCCTCAATAGGGACTCGATCCTGTGGGCC
>DAHXOG010000142.1 GCA_027364995.1 Candidatus Mancarchaeum sp. | reverse complement strand
GTCTCTGCCACAATTGATGTGGCAGAATAGATATTGATACCGGGAATTGTCATGAGAAGATTCACATTATTGTTTCCCGTGGTGTGTCTGGCCATCTCATCCTCAATGGATGATGATCTTTCTTTGAGATCACTGATCCTCTCAAGCATGTCTGCAAGTGTTATCTTCTCCATATTGCTCAGAACGGATGATCTGGATTCAATTAATCTGAGACCTCTCTTACCGAATATGTCAGATGCAGGTATGGATATGCCATGCCTGGTGAGAACTGCATGTATGCGGTTCTTCAGTTTTGTAATCTCCTCACCAATTGATTTCCTGTACCTGACCATTGATCTCAAATCATCAATCTCTGCTGAGGGAAGATACACCTCTGACAATGCTCCAAGGTGAAGAGCTCCGGCAGGTTTGTATGAATCCTCTTTGTCGCTCTTCTTTGTGCTCTTATATATTACAGGAAGCTTTGAT
>DAHXOG010000141.1 GCA_027364995.1 Candidatus Mancarchaeum sp. | reverse complement strand
CTAACTATTGACGTGCACTGTTAGATACCTTGATATTCTACGGAGTTGACACAATGACTGTTCAGAGAGAATGGATGGAAAATGAGGATTTTCCTGTATTTGAAATAATTCTTGCTTACAACATCTCATTGTAATTCAGGAATTATTGAACATTAGACTGGAATGCATTTGTTGACGGTGATCTGCACCAAAAAAGGCGAAATTAATTCATGTTTGCATTAAGGAATTAAAATTTTATATAAATCACTTATTTTGCTATGTGGAAGAAGACGGTCAGAATGGTTATCATAGCATAATCAAGAGAATAGAGGAAATGAATAGATACCGTGGACTTCTCGAGCTTCAGGAAGAAATCTCAAAGATGCATGGTAGGTATCCGTTCTCAGTCTACGCAAACATCAAGGGGCGGTTATCCGAAAAACTGAGGGTATTCGAGGATCCTGATTGTGCTGAGGTTGGCCTCA
>DAHXOG010000013.1 GCA_027364995.1 Candidatus Mancarchaeum sp. | reverse complement strand
GTACAAGCAGAGAACCGCGCTCCAATTCATAATCTCTAGATTAAAGGCTTCAGAAGGCAAAACCGCATATATTACCGATTCTGAGAAATCTGGAATTGAGGAAGGGCTCAATGAGCTGAAATCAAGAAAATTAATAGAAGAAAAGCGCAGGAATAGGCTTATTTCAGTAAAAGCGACGGAGCTTGGGCTTGAAATGCTTAATGGGGAAGCATCCGAAAAAAGCATAGGAATGCTTACGCGTGAATCCATAAAGTCAGGTGAATGGGAGAAATTGCCTTTGAGGGCTTATGATGTGAATGCCCCTGTGGAAAATATATATCCTGCACGAAGGCACCCTATGAAGGAGTTCATGAAAATGGTTAGAGATATATGGATAGGCCAAGGCTTTATAGAGACCGTTGGGCCCATCATTGAGTCCGCCTTCTGGAATTTCGACGCGCTTTTCTCCCCGCAGGATCATCCAACAAGGGATATGCAGGATACCTTCTTCCTTTCAAACCCGAATATAATAAGCAATTTTGAAACCGACTTGATTAAGAGCGTCGGGCTTATGCATAAGAAGGGCTGGAAGAACTGGAATGTAAAAGCCTCCGAGCAGGCAGTATTGAGGACGCATACGACAAGCGTTTCCGCACATAACATAAGGAATTTCAGGGATTCCGAAGGGTTAAGCTACCCGCTAAAGCTGTTCTCAATAGGCAGGGTATTCAGGAACGAAAGCATAGATTATAAGCATTTGGCGGAGCTCCACCAGCTTGACGGGATAGTGATAGGCAAGGACTTGGGAGTAGCGCACCTGAAGGGCACGCTGGAGCAATTCTACAAGACATTGGGCTTCAAGGTAAGCTTCAAGCCGTCATACTTCCCATTCGTGGAGCCTGGGCTTGAGGTAAACTATTACGACGAGGAGCACGGCGACTGGATAGAGCTGTGCGGAGGAGGGCTCATAAGGAAGGAGATTACAAAGGCGCTTGGAACCAATATGCGCGTAATAGCGTGGGGAATGGGGCTCGACAGGCTGATGTTCAAGTACTTAGGGATAGGCTCGCTGAGCGAGCTTTATAAAAACGATATAGGCTTCTTGAGGAAAAGAAGGCCCATAGCTTGACCTGTGATCTTATGGCTACGATAAGTTTTGCTAAAAAGGATTTGATTAAAGAGTCGGGAATCGGCAAGCCAGAGGACATAATACCGAAAATAGGCATGGAGGTGGAAAACGATGACGGCAATGAGATAACATTGGACATAACACCGAACAGGCCAGATTTGCTTGACATTGTGGGCCTTGCAAGGCAGCTGTCATTGCATGGCGGGATAAGAAAGCCAAATTTATATAATGTAGATGGAGATAGCGGCATTAAGATAACGGTAGGCAGTAGTGTTGGAAAGATAAGGCCGTATATCGCAGGCATCGTCGTTAAAGGAGCCAATTTTACCCCGGATTCCATACGCTACCTTATAAATTTTACTGAGAAGATAGGCGATACGCTTGGCAGGAACAGGAAGAAGCTTGCAATAGGCATGCATGACCTTAATGCCATACACGGCAACCTAACCTATGATGCAGCAGTTGATGGCTCCATAGTGCCGTTGAATTCCGAAAGCAGCATGGGCTTTTCGGAAGTGCTTAAAGAAAACGCAAAAGGCATAAAATATTCAAAGGTTTTAGGCTTCACAGGCAAAAGGCAATTGCTGCCATTCCTAAAGGACAATGATAAAACTATATCATTGATACCCATAACAAACTGCAATGAAACAAAAGTAACCGAAAAAACCGGCGAGCTGTTCATAGACATAACGGGTACCGACGATTTCACTGTTGAAAAGGTCGCAGACATGCTTGCATGCAGCTTTATGGACAGTAAATGCAGGGTTTATTCTGTGACTGTTGAGGCGCACGATGGAAAAAAGCATGTGTTCCCGAAGCTTTCGTCAAAAAGCATAGCGATAAGCGAGGCAGGATTAATTAAAGTGATAGGCTATAAGCAAAATCTTAGGATTTTGGAGCTTTGTTCCAGGAGCGGATATACCTTTAAGGAATCCGGAAAAATTATTCACGTCAAAGTGCCTGCGTACCGCTATGACGTATTGAACGACCAGGACGTTTATGAAGATCTGCTTTTTGCGTACGGATACGACAATGTATCATCAATCGGGATAGCGAGCCAGAACACCGGGATTGTTGACCCGTACACAAGATTATCCGAGGAGTTAACCGAGATAATGCTTGGGCTTGGTTATACCGAGGCGTATAACAACTACCTTACAAACGAGAGATATGAATTCGAGCTCATGAACAAGGATTTCAATAAAGATAGCATAGTAAGCATAAAATATGCGAAAACCGAGAATATAAGCATAATGCGCACATCGATAATCCCATCCTTGATCCGCAGCCTTTTGAATTCTTCCTCGGAACAGATGCCATATAAGATTTTTGAGATAGGGAATGTTTTCAATGTGGAGAAAGGGAAGGTACATGAAGGTAGGAGAATGGCTTTAGTCTCCGAGCACCCGAAGGCAGATTTTTCAGAGATAAAGGCTTGCGTGGCATCGCTGCTTAAAACGCTGGAGCTCCAGCCGGAATACGAGAAAGCATCTGAAAGTTACTTCATAGAAGGAAGATGTGCGGCAATAAAGATTAACGGAAATGAGGTGGGAAATTTCGGAGAGGTGCATCCGAAGGTAATAACAGGCTTCGGATTGGATGAGCCCATAGCTGCATGCGAGATAGACTTGGACAGATTGGCAGATGCTATGAGCAAAGGTAAGAATAAGGCATTATAGGCCATTGCTGAAGTATTTTAACCTTTTGCAGAAATAATAATCATGTTTAACATAAGGGAATCTTATGATGGGAAAAAGGGCTCAAAGCGCCATGGAATACTTAATCACGTACGGCTGGGCAATACTTATAATTGCGATAGCTTTGGGTGTTTTGTTCGAGCTTGGGCTGTTTAATCCCAGCAGTTTTGTAAGCACAAGCTGCATATTTCCTGCAGACTTCAGCTGCATATACAGTACTCTTACTGGCAGTGGCACGCTTACGATAAATATGGAGCAGTCGACAAGCTCTCCGATAAATATAACTGCTGTAGGCTGCAATTCAAACGCTTCGCTCACGCACATGGTTTCATTCCCTAGCGGCATACCGCTGCAAATAGGCGACAATGTTACGATTAGCGGCAATTCCACCGAAGCACTCCAATGCTATACCAACAATACGGTTTTCACAGGTAAGCCGGGGGCTCTATTCCATGGCTATGTTATCATAAATTATACAGATATACAAACAGGGTTTCCGCACACCATATCTGGAACTGTGCTTGAGAAGATAACATAGGTTTTTGTTCATAATTTGCTTTATGCTTATTTTGACGGAACTATCCATTGCTTATGTTTTATGGATCGAGAGGTTAATCTTTATTTTCTATAAGGGGCTCCGACTTTGCCTGTTCTATGGTGCTGATTGTCCTGAGTCTTTTGCTGGCGAATGGCCTGAATTCGTTTCCGTTGCCAGTGAAGAACTTGGAGAAAAATTCCACGTATATTAACCTTGCCCCTTGTATTCCGGGCTCGAACAGCGCTATTGCTATGTTGAAAAGCTGGCCTATTATGAGTATGATTATGCCTAGTATAGCCAATGGTATCGAGTGCAGCGAATGCAGGAATATGAAATCTATAACCTGTGCAAGTATGACTGACGCAAGCAGTATACCTATAAGCCTTGTATACGACAATATATGGCTTATCAGCGACGGAAGCTCCATGAGGGATTCGAAGCCTTCGGAGATAAGGAATATTATTATTCCTGCGATTAAAAGGAAGTATGCAATTACTGCCGAGTAGTTTGGAACCCATAATGGCTCCCTGTGCAGGACTGCCAAGCCGAATATGACTATTCCCCAGGCGGCCATGAGCCAGCCTATCCTACCAATGGCGCGCTTGTTATTGCCTATTGAGATGTTGTTTAGGAAGCCCAGTATGAATCCAAACGACACCATAGCTACCCCTATCCACCCAGATATTACGAGCAATGTTGGCAAGCCCGTCTCTACGCTGAATAGCGCAGTGTAAGGCAGCTGGAATCCGAAATACTCGTTGAATATTATCCCAAGGAATATGGCTATGACTGCCCCAGGCATTATTGACTTTGCGAGTACGGAAAGGCCGTTTTCGCTTATTATCGTGCGTACGAATTTGCTTATCTGCTTAGGTATGTGGCTTACTTTAGGCGGGTGCTTAAGCCTGTGAAGCAGCCATATGGATCCCAAAAGCATGACGAGCCCATACCCGACGTCGCCTATCATGAACCCGAAGAATATCGGGAATACTATTGCGAATATTATTGTAGGATCGAATTCGTTGCTTTTTGGCAATGAATAGAACTTTATGAAAAACTCGTATAGCTTGGCAGATACCGGATTAACCAGCTTTGTCGGCGGAATCTCTTTTGTATGCAACTTTTCTATAATGAACTTGTCAGAGGTGATTTTTTTAAGCATGTGATTAAGCGCCGGCACATCGGATTGCGGAACCCATCCCTCCAATGCGATCAGATTTGCGCTGAAGCCGAACTTTGATACTATGTCAGATTTTTCCATTTCAAGGTCAAGCTGTTCGCGTATGGCGCTTACTTGCGGATAGTAAATTTCGGATATGTTGGTTAGCTCAGCCTTCAACGCCGACTGCCTTGACTCCTTATCTTCTATTTCAGCCTTAATTGCCTTCTCGTTTTCGCTTAGCTGCCCTTCCAGCTTTGGTATAGCTTCAACTTCCACTTTTATGTTGCGCACATAATTGCCGAAATCCTTCTCCGATTCCTTTGCCATGCTTATTATTGTGGAGTTTATGCCTTTTGTAAGGACGCTGTTCTCGACCTTTTTATGTGCCTCGGCATCGAATTTCTGCAATTCCCTGCCTGAAACAAGGAATGAAACAATGTACTCCGTGGAGAATATCTTGAGGTCATGCCTTGTATGCGGCATCCTTTCCAGCAGTGAGAGCGTTCCCTGCAGCTCTTTTATTGATGATGATACCGAGGCGATATCCTTTGATAATTCAACTACCCTATCCATTATATTCAATGCATCTGCCTTTTCAATCACCTCGGATATTGAGGAAAAGGAAAATTTCTCGTTTGTTTCGTGCTTATAAAGCATCGATTCCAAGCTTCTGAATTTCTGGTCGTATTCGGATAATTTGCTGTAATCCATATCGTCGCTTTTGTTAAGCACCTCTATTGCATATTCGGGAAGCTGCTCTATCTGCATTACTCCAAGGTCATGCAGGGATGTTACCGCCTTGCTGCGCTGCTCTTTAGGTATTATTATGCGTTCCCTCAACATCTTTGCAGGCTTAAGCACCATTTTTTTCACTCTGTTTGATTGTAATTAAAGTTTGAATATTTCGGCTATCGATTCAGAAAAGCCCTTCATCACATAATCTTTTTTTATCTGCTTTAGTTTTGCGATGCTTTCCTCCTGGCTTTTTATTGTCTCGTCATATTTTGCCTTCGCTGTTTTCATGGCTTCCACTTTCATGCCATCGGAGCTTTCCAGCTCCCTTTCGTTTGCATCGTGTATTATTATTTCCGCTTCCGCTTTGGCGCGCTTGATTATCCTTTCCGCTTCCAGCTTTGCTTCTGCAACATCCGCTGCGTATTTTTCTTCTGCCTCTTTTATTTTTTCAAGTGTAGATGTATCGCTCATTTTATCACCAATGTCAAAAGGATTATGATTGCTATTGCCGCAATGGCCGCAGCGACGTTCGCTGCAATAATTGCATATGCTATTAGCCTGAATCTTGATACGGCCTTTTCAGCATTCGGGGCAATCTTTACCTTTTGCGTTTCGTGCATTATTTTGCTTAATGTATAATTCTTCTGCATCTATCAAGCACCCTGGGCCTCTATCTTGCCTTTTATGTATTTTATTGATACTATCTGGTCCCTCTCCATGTCGTCAAGCCTTTGCTTTATGTACGCTGACTTTTCCATAAGCTTAGGTATGGCGACATTCTCTATTGCGCTGCTTCTCCTGTTCAGCTTTTCTATCTCGCGCAACAGCAGCCTTAGCGCATTCTCTTTCTCCGCGACCTCTACCAATAGCATAAAAAGCTTCTCGTAATTTTGTTTAGAGTCGAAGACTGGCGCGGGTATTGACATTATATTGTATGCAGAGCCCATTTGCAGATTTGATTTTACCTCCAAATCAGGAATCTTTACCCCCATTATATTCTTTGATGACGCCTTTGCAAGCGCTTCGTAATTCTCTGCAGATATGCGCTCTATTGTTATCCTCCCGTACATTATCTCCGCAAGTTTTACCGAATCCTGGGCCTGCTTTACGCTTTCCAGCATGTTGCCGCGCATTATTTTTATCTCCTTTGCCATATTGAAAAATGCGAGCACTAGGCTTGACCTTTTCATTTTAAGAAGGTTCAGGCCTTTTGCAGCTACCTTTATCCTTGTCCTTGTCTTTATGAGCTCGAGCCTTGTCGTCTTTATATTACTTAGCGCCATCCTTACCATTCCATTTTCCGTATTTGCTTATATACTCGCTCTTAACTCTTTTCACTTCGTTAACGTCTATGTTGGAAATCAGGTCCCAGCTCAGGTTAAGCGTGTCTTCTATGCTCCTGTCCTCGTAATAGCCCTGGTTGACGAGCTTGTTCTCAAACATGTCGGCAAACTTCAGGTATGCCTTATCGCTTGTGCTGAGGGCCTCTTCGCCGACTATCTCGGTAAGGCTCCTTAAGTCCTTGCCCTTGGCATATGCCGCGTATAGCTGGTCTGCTATGCCTCTGTGGTCTTCCCTTGTGCTCTTGGCACCTATGCCCTGGTTCATCAGCCTTGATAGCGAAAGCAATACGTCCACATTAGGGTATATGCCCTTCCTGTAAAGGTCCCTGCTTAGAACTATCTGCCCCTCCGTTATATAACCGGTAAGGTCAGGTATCGGATGCGTTATGTCGTCGCCAGGCATTGTAAGTATTGGAAGCTGCGTTATTGAGCCTTTTCTGCCCTTGATCTTCCCGGCTCTTTCGTATATTGTTGAAAGGTCAGTATACATATAGCCAGGGAATCCCCTTCTGCCCGGAACCTCCTGCCTTGCGGCGGATATTTCCCTAAGCGCTTCGCAATAGTTTGTCATGTCCGTAAGTATTACCAATACGTGCATGTCCTCCTTATAGGCAAGGTACTCTGCCGTAGTGAGCGCAAGCCTCGGGAGTATTATCCTCTCCATAGAAGGGTCCGATGATAGGTTCATGAACATTACGGACTTGTCTATTGCGCCGGTCTCCTCGAATTCGTTCTTGAAGAAATTGGCCTCTTCGCTGTTTATGCCTATGCCGCCGAATACTACGCTGAATCCCTCTGAATTGTTCAGTATCTTGGCCTGCCTTGCGATCTGCGCGGCTATCCTGTTGTGAGGAAGCCCGGCTGCTGAGAATATTGGAAGCTTCTGCCCCCTTACCAATGTATTCATGCCGTCTATTGTGGATATGCCTGTCTCTATGAATTCGGATGGCTCTTCCCTTGAATACGGGTTTATGGCGCTGCCGTTTATGTCTATCTCTTCTCCTTGCAGGATCTCGGGCCCGTTGTCCCTTGGCTTGCCCATCCCATCAAATATCCTTCCCAGCATATCGGTGCTTACCTTTAGCTTTGATGTCGTTCCTGTAAACCTTACTGCAGTATTGCCGGTATTCATGCCCCTTGTCTCTCCGAAGGATTGGACTATTGCCATATTTTCCCTGGTGTCAAGGACCTGCCCGGTTACCGAGCTCCCGTTGTCAAGCTTTATTTCCACAAGCTCGTTGTATGCTGCGTCCTTTATGCCGTCCACGAAAAGCAGCACGTTTGTTATTTGATTTATCGTCTTGTAATAAACATCGTTCATATATGCACCATTAATCATTCTTCCGATACTTGTATATTCCGCATCTCTTCTGCAAGCTTGGCAACCTCCGATGAATACTGCTCAACCTGCTGTTCCGGAACGAACTTCATCTTTGCAATCTTCTGCCTTACCTCAAGATTGGACATGCGCTCCGAAGGCACGCCTCGGCTTACCGCAAGTGCCTCCTCGTTGCCTACCTTCATTATGGACTTCAGCATAAGGTACTGCTTCTTCATTGATGAATATGTGTCTATCTCGTCAAATGCGTTTTGCTGCAGAAAATCCTCCCTTAGGCTCTTTGCCGTGTCCAGCACGACCTTGTCCTGCTCCGGAAGCGCATCGTAACCTACCAATTGCACTATCTCGTTTATCTCCGCCTCTTTCTGAAGCGTTGCCATGGCATTCTTGTGCAGATCGGCCCACTCTGGACTTATGTTCGTCTCGTACCATTTTGCCAGATCATCTGCATAGAGCGAATAGCTGTTAAGCCAGTTTATCGATGGGAAATGCCTTGCGTTAGCAAGCGATGCGTCCAATGCCCAGAAAACTCGCGTAACCCTTAAGGTATTTTGCGATACCGGCTCGGATATATCGCCGCCAGGAGGCGAGACCGCGCCTATTGCGGTTATCGATGCTATCGAGCCGTTGAGCACATGAACCCTTCCGGCCCTCTCGTAGAATTCCGCAATCTTTCTTCCGAGGTATGCTGGATAGCCCTCTTCTCCGGGCATCTCCTCGAGCCTTCCGGATATTTCCCTTAGGGCCTCTGCCCACCTGCTTGTGGAATCTGCCATTAACGCAACGTCATAGCCCATGTCTCTATAATATTCAGCAAGCGTTATTGCAGTGTATATGCTTGCCTCCCTTGCAGCCACAGGCATGTTTGAGGTATTCGCTATGAGTATTGTCCTGTCCATCAACGGCTTGCCGGTTTTTGGATCGTTCAGCTCCGGAAATGTCGATAATATTTCGGTCATCTCATTGCCGCGCTCGCCGCATCCCACATAAACTATGAGATCGGCGTCGGACCATTTGGCAAGCTGGTGCTGTATTACGGTTTTGCCGCTGCCGAATGGCCCCGGAACTGCAGCGGTGCCGCCCTTTGCTATCGGGAACATGGTGTCTATCACCCTTTGCCCAGTTATCAAAGGCAGTTCCATCGAAAGCTTGTCCTTCACAGGCCTTGGCATCCTTACCGGCCATCTTTGCAGCATGGCTATCTTTGCTTCCTTGCCTGAATCAAGCTTTACCGAAGCAAAAGGCTCTTCTATCGTATAAGAGCCGGCGCTTATGGATGATATTGTTCCTGATATTCCTAACGGCACAAGCACCTTATGCACTATCATGCTTGTCTCTTCCACCTCAGCTATTATGTCTCCCGGATTTACTTTCGCGCCTTTTTCCAATACGGGCTTTAGTTGCCACTTCTTTTTTGTATCGATGGATTCCACATTTATTCCTCTGGCTATGAAATCGCCGCTTGTTGCCCTTATCTTGTCCAATGGCCTTTGTATGCCGTCGTATATTGAGCCTACAAGCCCAGGTGCCAGCATAACGGATAGCTGCATGCCTGTGCTCGTTACCACATCCCCTGGCCTGAGCCCGCTCGTGTCTTCGTACACCTGCACGGTAGCCATTCCCTTGTCAAGCTTTATGATTTCTCCTATTAGTTCCTCCTTGCCAACTCGCACTACATCGTACATGTTTGGGTTATCCAAGCCTTTGGCTATTACTACCGGGCCGGATATCCTGTATATAACTCCTTCCATATAATCAACCTCTATATTACAGCATAGTCATTTTTTGTAAATATCAACTCCAAGCACTCTCTTGGCCAGTGCCTCTACGGATTCTGATTTGTCCTCGAGCTCTTTCTCCGATGGTATGAATATTATAAGCGGTTTCGACGCAGTCTCGGCGGCGTGCCTTGCAGCCGGGCTCAACGCGCTTTTAACATTGTAAGATGTTATTATAAGGTCGTACTCTTTTGAGTTAATGAATTTGGTAACCATTGCAGAGGCCTCCTTGCCTTCAGCTATGAAGACATCCTTTATGCCTGCAAGCTTAAAGCCGAGCGATGTTTCACGCTCGCCTATGACTGCTATTCTCCCAAACTTTGCGACTTTAGCTTCCATTTTTAATTGCCTTGCTTTCGATTGTATACATTGCGAAATCCGCGTTTATGCCGTAGTATCCCTTGAGCAGCAGCGCCATTAGCATGTCGCGCTCTGCCTCAAGCCTCAGTATATAGCTCATTATGTATGAGAGCGATGCCGATGATGCTATGAATGACGGCATGGATCTGGAGTACATGCTTCTCTTTAGTGAAGCCTCCAATGCGTATAGGTTCCCCGATTTTATATGCTTTGATATGCATTCCTGCGAATTCTCCATGGCAAGCCTCATAACTGCAGGGGAAGCCTTGCCGTTGATGGCCTCCATTATCTGCGCATATGCTATGTTTCCGCCTTTTATCATATACTCCTGCATGTCATGCATATCGGATAATGACGCCTTGGCCGCATTAAGCACGTTAGCCGAATCTATCATGTCAATTATGTATTCGTAAACATTGCCTTCATCGCCCTTGTAAAACCTGAACATGGCCTTTAGCTCCGAATAATAGTTGTTGTCCAATTCTGCAAACATGGAGCTTAGCGTGCCTTCCCTGACGTAATCGTCTATTTTCGACATCATCACTGTGCCGTACCTGAATTTTGCCAGATAGTTCACTACCTTTTGGGCCAGCATGCTTGAATATTCCGAATGGCTTATGCTGCCGGCCAAAATCCCTATCGGATTCTTTGCCGCGATCATAAGATTCTCCGTATCCTTAATCTCATAGCCCATGACCTTTGACGAGAGTATTACCTTTATGTTCTCTATGTCCCATTTGCTTATGTATGCAGTTATGAAAGGTTGCGCAAGCGGCGGCATCGCCGAAAACGCCTCGCGTATGGATCTTGCGAGCGTGGAGTTTATTACGGCCTCGAAAAGGTCAGGCATCTGGTAGAGCTGCGACAGCTCATCCAATTCCTTCCTATAGCGCGTTTCGGACAGCATTTTAAGGATCTCTTCGGGCTGCTTTCCCGATGCCTGTTCGTAGAACTGCGGGCCGAGCAGCGATGTCGACATCGCCCTGAGGCTGCCGTATTTCCCTATATACGTTGAATCCGACATTCTATTCACTTGCCTTTAACGCTTCCATGAGCCTTGAGAAAAGCGCGTCCTTGATTATGCCGATTACAGCATCAAGCCCGTAGTTTATTTCTTTTTTGCCGTCTGCAGAGCTTGCGTATAGGCCGAATGCAAAATTATCGGGCGCTTCCACTATGTTTGCCTTGGGGAACTTCTTTTTTACAATGCTTATGTCGCCCTTCGGTACGTATATTGTGCAATCCTTGCCAAGCCCGTCTATGGAATGCGCGCATAGCTTAAGCATAAGCTTGGGGTAATCCTTGCCTGCCTTGTAATCCTCCATGTTTTCGCGCAGGAGCTTCTCCGATTCCGAAAGCTTGTCGAATATTGCAGAGTACATCATTCGCTTTGCTTCTATATTAGCCTTTGACTGCTCCCTTGCCATTATCTGCTTCGCTTCCAGTTCTGCCCTTGCTAGCGCTTCCTTGTATGTTTTATCGGAGCTTTGCTTTGCCGATTCTACAATCTTTGTGGCTTGCGCTCTAGCTTCACCAAGGATTTTTGAAACCTCAAGATCCTTGCGCTTATTTATGTCTGCAATGATCTCTTCGAGACCCATATCATCACTTTATAGGTATGCTCAGAGGATCTGCAACAGCAGTATCAGCCCAAGTACGAATCCTATTATCCAAAGTGTTTCAGGTATGACAAAAAAGAACAGAACCTGCCCGAATTTTTCTGGCTTTTCCGCTATTATTCCCATTCCTGCTGCTCCAATGCCCTGCTGGGCCATTCCAGTGCCTATCAATCCTCCAGCTATTGCTATAGACGCAGCAACAGCGTATAACGGACTTACCGCTACTACCATATTTTTCACCAAATCATTAAGCTTAAACGTAGCAATTTAAATAAATTAGCAGGCATAGATAGCTAATCTAGTGCTGCATACAACAGAATTTTATCAATAGATTTGTAATGAATAGGTATATAAATACCACATAATGCAGAATCTAATGAGGTATGGATTAAAGTAAGCATATATTATGATGATAATCATGGAAGATGAAATAAGCCAAAAAGAGCAAAAGGACATAAAGATAAGAAAGATAAGCGATTTCGAATGGGATATAGATCCGGACAATTACAATGGATCGGGAAACGGCGTAAGGATATTCGCCAATGATTACATAATCTCGCACATGCACAAGGACAGGACATTGAAGCAGGCGATAAATGCATCCGAGCTCCCGACAATGGTGGGCAGGATGTTGGTGATGCCGGATGGGCATGAGGGTTACGGGTTCCCTGTTGGAGGCGTAGCCGCATTCCCAGTCAACAATGGCATAATATCCCCTGGGAGCATAGGGTTCGACATCAACTGCGGCGTTAGGCTGATACGCACAAATTTGGATTATGAAGAGGTAAAGCCAAAGCTTGACAAGCTTATGGATACACTTTTCGAGAACGTGCCAAGCGGGGTCGGGAGCAAGGCCAAGAAGGGCTTTACCAGGTCAGAGCTCGAAAAGGTGGCATTAGAAGGCGCTGCTCAAGTGGTAAGCCAGGGCTTCGGTACGGTAAATGACCTTGAAAGGCTTGAGGAGAACGGGCGCATGGAAGGGGCTGACCCATCCAAGGTAAGCGACATGGCCAAGAAGAGGGGATTGCAGCAGCTGGGCACGCTCGGGGCAGGCAACCATTTTCTTGAGGTGCAGAAGGTCGAAAGGCTTTTGGACAAGCGCGTGGCCGAGGCTTATGGGCTTTACGAGGGTCAGACTGTTATAATGCTGCACACTGGATCCAGGGGCTACGGCCACCAGGTATGCAGCGATTACCTTAAGGAACTGAATGATTACAATGCAAGGAATAACATAAGGCTTGCAGACCCGGAATTAAGCTATGCTTATACTGGCTCCAAAGAGGCCGACAACTATATAAAAGCGATGAAATGCGCCGTGAACTTTGCGTTCGCCAACAGGCAGGTAATGACCGATTCCATAAGGAAAAGCTTCGAGCAAACATTCCTGAAAAGCTGGGATTCCCTGGGCATGGACATAGTTTATGACGTTGCGCATAACATAGCGAAGGAGGAGGAGCACGTATTCGAGGGCAAGCGCATGAAGCTCATAGTGCACAGGAAGGGAGCCACAAGGGCGTTCAGTGCTGGAAGGAAGGAAATACCTAAAATATACAGGGAATACGGCCAGCCTGTGCTGATACCAGGGAGCATGGGCACTTCGAGCTATGTACTTGCAGGCATGGAGGGCGCAATGGAAAAGAGCTTTGGATCATCGTGCCACGGCTCTGGAAGATTAATGTCAAGGCATCAGGCCATAAGGGAGATACCGGCTTCAAGGACATTGGGAAGCATGCACGACAAGCACATAGAGATAAGGGTGAGGGACAGGAAGCTTGTCAGCGAGGAATCCGAATTGGCGTACAAGAATGTTGATGACGTAGTGGCAAGCGTTGAGGGGGCAGGCATAACGAAAATAGTGGCTAAATTAGTACCGCTA
>DAHXOG010000140.1 GCA_027364995.1 Candidatus Mancarchaeum sp. | reverse complement strand
AGACTCTTTACAGCAACCTTTTTGTTTGCTCTCAGTAGTTGTGATTTTCCTAATCCCGGATCTCCCACAAGGAGGATGTGAATCTGTCCTCTGGTTCTTGTGGTTTCCTTGATTTGCTCCACTCCTCCGACAGCCTGGAGAATAAGAGCCTGCTTGATCATGTTCATCCCGATAATTTCCGGAGCATACTTTTCCCCCAGAATGGACAAGACATCCGGCATTGCTGCCAATCTTTTTATCTCCTTTTCATCATCAGCTGTGATTTCGAGCTTCCTCTCATCTTCCCTTCGTGCAGAAAACACCTGTAGAAGATGCCGATAATAGGTAGGTTTGCCTTTCTCCTTTATTTCTTTTTCCTGCAAAATTCCAGTGCAGACAATCCTGTCTCCGGCGGAAAACTGATCAACTCTATCTCCTGTGAACTCTATTTCCATGTTCAGAGGGGAACCGCGCATATCCTCGTAATTCTCCGATA
>DAHXOG010000139.1 GCA_027364995.1 Candidatus Mancarchaeum sp. | reverse complement strand
ATTTGGCTAATACTTATTATTGACCAAATGACTTATTATTTGGTGAACAAATGACAGACAAGCTATCGTTACTTTTGGTTTCCGGAACTTCTGATAAGCTCATGGCTGGTGCCATAATAGCGTCAGGGGCAATTGCGAACGACATGGACGTTGACATATTTGTCAGTTTCTGGGGGCTCATGGAGTTCAGGAAAGGCGCTGCGGGCAAAGTAAAACTCAGTTACGACGGGAAGGACATAGAGAAGGAGGTACTGCAGAAAATGGCACAGAAGAAGATCCCTTCATGGATCGACATGATTAGGCAGGCGAAAGAGGTTGGAAATGTCAAGGTATATGGCTGTGCAATGTTCGCTGACCTGATGGACCTGAAGAAAGACGACCTTGATCCCATAATTGACGAGATAATTGGTGTTTCGCAGTTTGTAGCGATGGCAAAAGACTCAAAGATGACGCTGTTTATCTGAAGGTGATAA
>DAHXOG010000138.1 GCA_027364995.1 Candidatus Mancarchaeum sp. | reverse complement strand
TCCATACACTATAATGCGTCCTTTCAATACATACGGAAGAAAGAACAACAAGCATTTCTTCATAGAGCGTACGATAACACAGATGCTAACACAGGATAAGGTTTATTTAGGCGATCCGGAACCAGTCAGAGATTGGGTATATGTAGACGATCACGTCGATGCATATATGAAAGCATTAGGCAACTCCAATGCATTCAAACAGGCATTCAATATCGCCACAGGCAAAGGATACACAACAAGGCAAACAGCAACTATAATAGAAAAGTTCACGGGCTTCAAAGGCAATATACTATGGAACCAGACACCACATCGCCCACTAGATGCACAGATATTAATAGGCGACAATAGCAAAGCAGAAAGGCTACTAAGCTGGAAGCCAAAATATAACTTTGAGGAAGGTTTGGCAAAAACTATAGAATACTGGAAAAGCAAGGCGTAAAAATAAATGGAAAATACTACAATAGGACGCTAACTTCATCTGGGCGAGTAGAGGTTCATTTCTCCGCTCTCCTTGCGCAGTATGGGCGCAAGCCTTGACCTAACAGACGTTGGCATGT
>DAHXOG010000137.1 GCA_027364995.1 Candidatus Mancarchaeum sp. | reverse complement strand
CTATTTTCGCAATATTGTGGGCCAGACTGTAAACAGTTTTAATCTCTTCCAGATCTATATCCATATGAAAGATTTCTTTGAATGAATCTCTTATCTTTTGTACAATAACCGCTCTATTTACATATCCAAAATTAGCAGCTCCAAACATTGCGCCCAAATAAGCTTCACCCATTCTGGATTTCGTGGTTACAAAATTAAGTTGCCGGTCCCCGGTTATATTTCCTGAAGGCTCTTCCTTGTTTATTGCGCTTATGTAATCTGTAGCGATTTGATGACCCAGCCCCCTTGAACCAGTGTGTATCATAATTAATATCTCATTTTCACCCGTTATTCCAAAACTCTTGCCTATCTCACTATCAAATATTTTTTCAACGGCCTGGATTTCCAGGAAATGGTTCCCTGAGCCAATGGTGCCGAGTTGAGATTTTCCCCTTGAAATAGCCTCATTTGATACCTTCTCAGGATTAGCCATTGCTGATGAACCAAGA
>DAHXOG010000136.1 GCA_027364995.1 Candidatus Mancarchaeum sp. | reverse complement strand
AACCCCATGGAACTTTCCCGCCGCAATGGTGGCAAGAAAGCTCGCACCTGCACTTCTGACAGGAAACACAGTGATAGTAAAGCCGAGTACCGACACACCAGGAAGCGCTGAATTCATAGTCAGGAAATTTGTCGAAGCCGGAATACCGAAAGGAGTCCTGAACTTCATAACGGGGAAGGGGAGTGAGATCGGCGACTATATAGTGATGCATCCGAAAGTTTCCCTCATCACCATGACAGGATCGACGGCAACAGGCCAGAGGATAATGCAGAAAGCCTCCGGCAACATGGCAAAGCTCATTCTTGAGCTGGGGGGAAAAGCACCGTTCATGGTCTGGAAGGATGCGGACATCGGGAATGCCCTGAAAGCATTCGCATGGGCAAAATTCTGGAACTCCGGACAATCCTGCATTGCGGCAGAACGCCTTTACCTGCACGCAGATATATATGACACGTTCATGAAGAAGGCTATCGCACTGACGAAGTCCATCAGGGTGGGAGACCCGGAAACTTCCGATATGGGTCCGCTGATCAACAGGGGTGCACTTGACGGGTCCCAGAAGTTCATATC
>DAHXOG010000135.1 GCA_027364995.1 Candidatus Mancarchaeum sp. | reverse complement strand
AGGTACTTCATCCCTTCAAAACCCAAACTCGTTTACAGGCTCAAGATGGTCAGTCATTACCTTCCCTTCCTCTTTCGACGCTCATGAGGGACACGCTTGCCACCAAGCTTAAGCCTAACGACCTATGCAATTAAGGAACCTATTCTGAACCACGCCACCTGCTGCAGCCGAAAGATTGCTTGCCTTCTTGATAAAACTTCTTATAAAGAAGTTTTGTGGACTCTGCGGGATTTGAACCCGCAACCTCCTGCCTGCCAGGCAAGCGCGCTACCGTTGCGCTAAGAGCCCATCTTGATGAATTAGAAGGCATGTTTTATAATTTCTTCCGCTTTGGCTCGCGATGCGGAAGTAGCCGGCAGGGAAAGCCCGCAGTCGCAACGCGCACCTATCGGACCTGGCTGCGTCACACCGGTGATATCCAGGTTATGTTCCCGCCGCGGAGCAGTATGGTTCCTACCTTGGCCTTGAGCTCGCCGTTGCTGAGCTCCTCGGCCTCCTCCATGACGATGTTCATGTGGGCATCGAAAGAGGTCAGCTTGCCCCGTATGCTGGTGCTGCTCTTGAGCTGGACCAGCACC
>DAHXOG010000134.1 GCA_027364995.1 Candidatus Mancarchaeum sp. | reverse complement strand
ACGATAAAGCTCGGCTACGCCGACGCGACCATAAGGAAGTGCGAGCACTGCGAAGGGGCAGCCGCGTACACCACCACCGACAAGTGCGAGGGCTGCGAGGGCGAGCCGAAACCTGTGATGCGAATCTCGATACTTGATGCACCGGGCCATGAAACGCTGATGGCCACCGCGATCGCGGGCAGCAGCGTCATAGACGCGATACTCTTCGTGATAGCGGCTAATGAGCCATGCCCCATGCAGCAGACAAGGGAGCATCTAATGATAATCAACATACTCGGCATAAAGAACATCATAGTGGTTCAGACCAAGATAGCCGTGGTTGGCAAGGAAAAGGCCGCGCAGCACTACAAGCAGATACGCGAGTTCCTGAAGGGCAGCGTGATAGAAAACGCGCCTATAGTGCCGGTCATGGCGAACCTTGGCGTGAACGTCGACGTGATCCTCGAGATGATAACGAAGATGGAGAGGCCGAAGAGGGACAGCTCTGCTGACCCCATTATGTACGTGGTCAGGTCGTTCGACGTGAACAGGCCCGGCTCCGACGTGAAGAGCATGAACGGCGGAGTCGTCGGCGGCGCCGTG
>DAHXOG010000133.1 GCA_027364995.1 Candidatus Mancarchaeum sp. | reverse complement strand
GGATATTAAGGATCCATATGCAAGATTCAAGATTTTTAATGAAGAAAGAGCTGAAACTAACGAGAAATCTGCATCAAAAATAAGGATCGGCAAAGGTTATTTATATGGGCATGAAAAGAAGCTGTATAGAGAAGATCTTGAGAGAGAACTGATTCAGTCGAAATTTCACCATTGCTCCAGAGATTTTTCGTTTAAAATATTCAAAAAACTGACGGATCGGTTTAATTTTCCAAAGCTTATGGGTATTGTAAACATAACCCCTGATTCATTCTATCCTGAATCAAGATTTACAAAATTAGATGAGTTGAACAAACTCTACCTGTGCAAACCGGACATAATAGATGCAGGTGGTGAGAGTACAAGACCTGGTGCAGAACCGGTAAACCCAAAAGATGAGCAGAGCAGATTGAAGTTTTTCTTTGACAATCTTCCAGAGAATGATATTGAAATCTCACTTGATACCCGTAACCCTTCAACTGCCACAATGTTCTCTCAGAAGATTGACTACATTAATGATA
>DAHXOG010000132.1 GCA_027364995.1 Candidatus Mancarchaeum sp. | reverse complement strand
ATCAATAAATCCGCTGGGAAAACTGGCAACCTATAATCGAATAAACAGAAGGAAAAACGTTGACCTGGAAACTTTATATTACAAAGAAGGAAAAAAGAAAAACTATGCAATCGTTGGCGCCATTATTGGAATAGTTATTCTTGTCCTGTTAATCTATGAAACTATTAGGATAACAACATCAATATCCATGGGTGAATGGGGTTACCTCTTGGGTAAAACTCCATATCTTCTGGTTAATCTTCTCTACGACTATATTAGAGTCGCAGTTATAACACTGGTTTCTACAGCTTTTGCAATATTCTTTGGTTATTATATGGCCACCCACAGGAAGGTAGAATCTGTGGCCATCCCTTTAATACAGGGCTTCAGTGCATATCCAGTTCCAACATATTTTCCTTTTCTCTTCTTCGCGGTATATCCCTTCATTGCTTCTTCTTTTGGCAGTTTGACAGATGAATTTTTTGTTCTCGGTTTGGGCTTTATAAGTACATTTTACTATGTATTTTACAGTTTCTGGATGGGAATAAAAGCC
>DAHXOG010000131.1 GCA_027364995.1 Candidatus Mancarchaeum sp. | reverse complement strand
GCCGCTGTAGCTCAGTGGGAGAGCGTTCGGCTGAAGACCGAAATGTCGTCGGTTCAAATCCGACCAGCGGCAATCAATATTTTTATGATAATTGAGGGCTTGCAATCTGCGACTATTGCGAATTCTTCTTGTCATTCATATACCGGATGCTGCCAGTTTATCTGGATACATATGTGCAATAACCAATCTTTAAATTGTTGCATTGCAGATTGCTATGTGCTTGGTGATTCATTGCAGGAAAAAACAATAATGGCAGTAATAGGCGAGGACGGAATGTTGACAGGAGTAGGCAGGGCTCCGAAAGTGGCCATCATACATACAAAAGACGGAAAGGCAGAGAAGATAGCCGAAATAGAAGTCAGATGGGGAGAATCTCACGAAACCGAGCAGGAGGGCCTGCATCATGCTACAATTGCCAAATTTATAAAGGAGCACGGTGTAAACGAGATAATTGCAGGAGGGGCTGGCCCTGACATGCAAAGAATGCTTGAAAGGCTTGGAGTGAAAGTCAAATTCGAAAGTGGAAACTACAAGGATTTCATAAACTGAAGTGCTTCTTTTTTATCTTGCTTCTTCTCTGTTCCAGTTTGTCAAGACAAAA
>DAHXOG010000012.1 GCA_027364995.1 Candidatus Mancarchaeum sp. | reverse complement strand
CCTCAAGCCGCTCCATGGCAAGCGATAGCTGCGCGCCACGCTTGTTGTAATACAACTCGTGTATCTCGTCTATAACAACGAATTTCAGGTTATGAAGAGCCTTGCCGAGATACATGGTTGGCAGTATGCTTTGAAGTGTTTCCGGCGTGGTTATCAGCACTGCAGGCGGCTTTCTGGTTTGCCTTGCCTTTTCGCTCGCGTTGGTATCGCCGTGCCTTACACCCAGCGTTATCCCCAATGCGGAGCATAGCTTTTCCATCCTTGAAAGCATGTCCCTGTTCAATGCCCTTAATGGAGTTATATACAGCAGTGATATTCCCGTTGTCCTTGATTCATTGTATATCTTATTTAGTATTGGAAGCAGTGCCGCTTCGGTCTTTCCCGAGCCCGTCGGGGCTACGATCAGTATATTGCTGCCCGATTCTATAACAGGAAACGCCATGGACTGTATTTTAGTGAATGACTTGTGCGTAGCCTTAAAGATAGAGTATGCGTCCACTGTATTACCTTCGCTTGCCTTGCCTTGATTGCATATAAAACCAGAATGTTGTTATGATTATTATTAGCGCTATTATGCCTATTATGATCCCAGGAGTCAGCATCGTTATGGCTATGCTGCCTGAATATGTGGGATTGATCTTCTGCGAAAAGCCCGAATACGATATGGTTCCGGTGACGTTCCCGTAAGGAACATTTGGAATGGTAAATTGACCGTTGCTGTTGAGTTTGGTGTTAACTATTGTTCCGTTCTGGAAGAGAAGCTTCAACCTACCGCTTATTGGTTTTCCCAGTATGTCGGTTGCCGTTATGGTTACATTGAAAACAGGAAGCGTTACATTTATGGTTCCCGGGCCGTTTACGTAGAAACTGTTGTTTAATGGAGTTACATTGACGCCGTCATAATTGAATTCTTCGAAGGTATTTTGGCCTGTAATCGCAATGATTTTCTGCGTGTAGTATTTTTTGCCGTTGTAAACTAAATATGACACATTTAAAGGATTGCCGGACTGCGACAATGGCCTTATTGTTTCGGCGTAAGCGGGATTGAAAACAGCGCTCAATGAATAGCTTTTGTTGACTGTCAGTGTTATGTTTGGTTTTTCGACTCCGTTGCTCCAGTGTACAAAAATGTCGTATTCGTTGTTCGTGACGTTAATTTCTGTATCGGTTAGCGATATTCTTGCAGTTGAGTTAGGGTTATACCAGCCTGAGCCAGTAACGTTGCCGTATTCCGTAGTGGCATTTACGTAATACTGGGTTTGCCACTCGGCGTATATGTTTATTGGGAGGATTACCGTTAGTTCCATCGCTGTTTGGTTTAGACCATTGCTGAATTTTACGAAATGCTCCCTTATGTTATTGGTTATGTTCACATTTGGGTTTAAGATGGATATTGAAGCTTCGGTTCCGTTTGCATACCAGCCTGAGCCAGTAACGTTGCCGTATTCCGTAGTGGCATTTACGTAATACTGGGTTTGCCATAAAGCCTGCTCCGTTATATTGGAGTCTATGCTTATTGTAGTCCCGTTTGCTTTGCCGGTATATGACCCTATGCCAGTACCAATCCATCCCTCGAAATGCTCCCTTATGTTATTGGAGAGATATAAGTACTCGGGTTCATTTATGTTGACGCTGCTATAAGGACTGTATTCATTATTTCCTTTGTTTCCGTAAGGTGAGTTTATGCGCAGATAGTATCCATAAGACCACAGCGTCGTGTAATTTTTTGGAATTGGAAGCCCTGAACCAACCATGAATTTATTGACATACGGAGTTATCTCTTCCACCCCATATGGGTTTAACAGGTATTGTTTGCTGCCGGTTCCATAGCCCACATACGAATAACCGTGCGATACAATCTCCTCGTGGCCGTTTTTATAGACCGATAGGTTTGAGAATGTAACTGGTTCCATATAAGTGTTGTTGTTGTTTGTATCCGCGTCTTCCGCGAATACTGTTGGCTCGTTCGTGCCTGAGCTTGAAGTGCCCAGATTAACGGATCCGACCAATTCGCCGTTTATGTATATGTTCCATAACCCATTTGAGTACCTGAATGCATAATTGTTGACAGAGCCATTAGTGCTTATACTGCCGTCAGGACCGAATGAGCCATAGAATACTGATGAATTATCTCCAGCCGGGAAATACTCGAAGAACCATGTAGGTACATTCTTTTTTAGGAGTATTTTGGATGTGCAGCCGGAGCTTGGCGTGCAGTTGTTCGGATAATAGCCGGTTTGATTTGGGATCTCGTATCCCGTCTGTATGAATGCGCCGTTGCTTAAGGTCTCGCCCACCCAAAAACCGAATGAGCCATAGTTTACGCTCTGCGGCGATATTGTTTGTATGTTTACCGATGCGCCTTCGTTGTTACTATAGAGCTGGGATGCCCTGGCGCCGCTTTGGAACCAATACTGTGCGCTTGCGGTATTTGCCAGTACCATAACTGCTATGAACAATATTACCGCGATTTCAAATCCTTTCATAGTCTATACCTATAACGTTCAGTTCCTTTATTATTTCGTTGCGTTCCGTAGCGTTCATGCTTTTCCATTCGATTACTGCTAATTCCGGCCTTGGGTATGACATTTCAAACGCCTGGCTTAACATTTGGGTTTCGTTGATGTAGTACCTGGGCATTATGTGTGCAAATGCATATCCCTTATCTATCGCTATTTTAGTAAACCTTTTTGAATAATGGTTGCCTCCTATGCCAACGACGACCTTGTTGAAATTTGTCTCTTTAGCCAACGAAGTCATAACCATTTCCGCAAGCATTCCTGCCAGATCCGGATTTGATATTATATCAGCATTGCCGCCTACCTCTGCAAAGAATGAGCGCTTTCTGGTGAATGGGCCATGGTGTGTTGCCTCATATGTCACATTGATTGACGGAACATTGGCATTTGACATTTGAATGAGCACGCCCAACATCTCCACAGGAGAAGCCATGCTAAGCTTGTGGGGCATGCCTCCAAGCTCGGCCTTATCCGACCAATTTCCCTCCGAATGCACAGTTAATGAGGGTATGCCCATGCCACTCACGTGCTTGCTTAAGAATATCGCAGGCTCAGAAACGTTATCTGGGAGCTCTGCTTTTGTGAGATCGGATTCTTGCTTAACAATATTGAATTCGCTATGGTTTGCCTTCGAATTTGTTATGAATTTGTGGGCATTGCTTGATACGGCATCAATATCATTATATATTATAGATGTCATCAACTACACTTGAATAATTATTTCTGGCTGTTTAGCTATTTAGATATTTTGAATGATAGCATGGGAAAAAACTTCTCCAAGAATGTAGAGGATTTTGATTGCCTAAAATGCGGCTTTCACGTAATCGGTACAGGATATACTGACCATTGCCCAAAATGCCTTTACAGCATGCATGTGGATATAAATCCCGGAGATAGGGAATGCGCCTGCAGGGGATTGATGAAGCCCGTAAAGGTTAGCCTTGGCCGTTCAGGCACATTTACGATTTATTATGTATGTGAAAAATGCGGCATTTCCAAAAGAGTGAAGGCGTCGGATATGGACGACAAGGAAAGATTATTCTTGATAGCTGAAGGCAGCAAGATAACATGAGAATAACAAAACATATTTAGCATTCGCAATATAAATGAATTCAGGTATAGCAATGCTCTATAATTACATAGCGCTTGTATTGTTTGCTTTGTTCGGCATATTCATCCCAACATCCTTTCTATTGACTGCGAAGATTTTAGGAAGGAGGTATAGGCCGAACATTGTCAAGGATGCTCCGTATGAGAGCGGAGAGAAGGCCATAGGAAGCGGGAGGGACATAGACAGCGAATACTTCCCATACCTTATGATTTTCTTGCCATTTGAGATGATAGCCATACTTGCGCTTGTGTGGTCGTACTCTGCCAATTACACAGGCAAGGGTGTCGGACTTTACATGATAGTGCTATTGGCGTTTGCAACTGTATTTTCGGTTTTTGGATACAAGATGATTGGTGGTAGATATGGAGAATGAATACCCTTATGATCAGAAGGAGCTGGAAAATGCAGAGCAGGAGATGAATGAACTGCTGCAGAACAGCATGAAGGGCAAGGAGGTGCCTACAAACGCGATGTTTTTGAAGCTTAGCGATTTCGTTAAGGCGAGGGCTTCGGGCATATTGAGATGGTCTGCGGAAAAATCCTTATGGCCACTGCAATTCGGATTGGCTTGCTGCGCCATGGAGCTTATGGATTTCGGCGCGGCAAGGATAGACGCCGAGAGGAAGGGCTTCCTCCTTTTTAGGGGAACCCCAAGGCAATGTGACGTGATGATAGTTGCAGGATGGGTAACGAAATCCATGATTCCCAGGGTAAAAAGGTTATATGAGCAGATGTCCGAGCCGAGGTATGTAATAGCATATGGGGAATGCGCCACCTCAGGAGGACCATGGTGGGAGAGTTACAACATAGTGCAAGGCATAGACCAGGTATTGCCTGTTGATGTTTACGCTATAGGGTGCCCGCCGAAACCGGAAAATCTTTTCGGGGCATTGATGAAATTGCAGGATAAAATAGGTGGAAAAGTTGCAGGAGATACAGAAAGAAGCATTACTGAAGAGCCTAGAAGATATGAAAAACGAGGGGTTTGATTATCTAAAAGGCATAACGGCGGTCGATTACAACGACCATTTAGAGGTAGTATACATACTATTCAATACCAAAAGCAAAAAGCAGGAGATAATCACCGTAAATCTTAAGGGAGAAAACTCAATACACAGCGTAATAAAGCTTTACAGGTCTGCTGATTGGCTCGAGAGGGAGCTTTCGGAGATGTTCGGCATAGAGATATTAGGAAGGAAGGCGCCAAGGCTGCTGCTTGAAAAATGGAACGGCGTTGACCCTCCATTAAGGAAAAGCTTTGCATGGGGCAAGGACTACAAGAGGCAGGAACCATGAGCATTATGAGGATAAATGTTGGGCCCATACATCCAAGTACGCATGGCGTTCTGAGATTGGTGGTAGATGTTGATGGCGATACGGTAGTAGGGGTAAATACGCACATAGGTTTCCTGCACAGAGGGGTGGAAAAGCTCATGGAAACAAGGATGTACATGCAGAACCCCTCATATACGGAAAAGATGGATTATGTTGCGCCTTTGGCATGGGATGATCTGTATGTGCATGCAGTTGAGATAGCACAGGGGAAAGAGGTAAAGGAGGCCGCACAATACGCAAGGGTGATACTTGACGAATTCCAGAGGATAGCGAGCCATTTATTATGGCTTGGAACATTTTGCAACGATTTGGGCCAGATGTTCACATTATTCATGTGGACTTTTAGGGATCGCGCGAAGGTGGTTAAATTCCTGGAAGACATTTCAGGAAGCAGGATGTTCTATGTCAACATAAGGGTTGGAGGGCTATGGAAGCCGCTGCCTGCGGATTTTAAGGAACGGGCCTACAAGCTTGCAGATTATATAGAAGAGAATATAGCGCAATATCCAGATATATTGGACAAAAACCCTATATTTATGGAAAGGACCAAAGGGATTGGAAAGCTTAGCCTTGAAGACGCCATAAATATGGGCGCGACCGGGCCAGTGTTAAGGGCATCCGGATTGGACTATGACACCAGAAAGGCGATGCCATACTACATATACGACAAAATGAAGTTTGAGGTTCCCATACGTGCCGAGGGCGATGCATACGCCAGATACATAGTAAGGTTCAATGAGATGAAGCAAAGCTTGTCCATAATAAGGCAGGCGCTCGATAATTTTCCTAAGAACGAGGATGTCGTAGGAATGCCCATAAAGCTGATAGGCCCTCCGGCAAAGCCGGATACTGTAGTGCTTAGCCATGAATTGCCGAGAGGAGAAGGCATAATATACATGATCCCAGACAAGCAAAGGCCTTACAGGATATACATGAGGTCCCCGACATACATGAACCTCTCAGTGCTTGACCATATATCAAAAGGCCATACGTTTGCCGACCTGTTTTCGATACTTGGAAGCCTTGACATCATAATGGCGGAGATCGACAAGTAGCAATTTTTCATATACGGGCATAAAATCGAATGCATTGCAACCCATATAAGGCAGCCTAGATATGGTTTTGCATCACCTTACATCACATTCTATAAACTTTAATTACGAATACCGAATATTATGTGTGATTTGCATGACAGAGAATAATAGCATTGAAAAGCTTACGGCAGACTATCAGAGAGTAGAGGAGCAGCTCCAGGCGTTGTCAATGCAGATGGAGCAGTTCAAGGCGCAGAAGGACGAGCTGGCAAGGGCCAAGGAACAGATAGAAAAATCCAATGGAAAAATATTCTCTTCCATAGGAGGCGCATTGATAGAGTCAACAAAGGAAGATGCGACCAACGACATAAAGGAAAAGGAGGAGCTTTCCGAAATGAGGCTGACTATGCTTAAGAAGCAGATTGAAGAGCTCAAAAAAAGGGAGCAGGAGCTAAGGGAGAAGGTTACATCCATGGTAAAAGGTCATGGTGCCGATGGCCAATAAAATAGGCTTTAATGAATTGGTTTCTCTGCTTTCGGGCAGTGTTGGAAAAAGCACAATGATAACATTCCATTCGATAGCAGATACGGATTCCATATCGTCTGCTTTCGCACTTTCTAAGATACTCAAAAACTCACAGATAAGGGTTCCCGACTTCATGACATCCAATTCTAAATTTGTGCTCGAGAGCGCAGGCGTAGGGCTGGAGATGTTCAAGACTGGGTTTATGGATGACGCGGAATTGATTGTGCTTGTTGACGTAAATAATTTCGATGACTGCGGAAATTTTGCGGAACAGCTCAAGAAAGAAAGCGACAAGGTAGTTATAATAGACCATCACGCAATCTCGGACAGCGGCAACAGCATGATATTTAACGACGAGAGATATAATTCTACGGCAAGCATAGTATACGACATCATGGAGGCATTCGGAATAAAACCAGACATGCAAACTTCGGAGCTCTTGATAATGGGAATCTATTCCGATTCTGCGGAATTCAGGAATGCCGAGGCAAAAAGCTTTATGCAGATAGGCAAATTACTGGATATTTGCGGAATGGATTTCCAAACGCTGATAACCAAGCTTAGCCACATAGCTTCCCCAGAGGCAAGGGCGAGGACAATAGATGAATTATTCGACGCGGAAACTGCCATAAGGAACGGGTTGCTGTACGTTAAGGGAGCAACATCGGTGCACGCCGCGATAGCTGCAGATGATGCCGTGAAGATAGGAGCGGACATAGCGCTTTTTTATTCCGAATCAAGTTCGGAAGTGGCATTCTCGGCAAGGTGCAGGCCTGCGATGGATTACATGGGAGATATCCATTTGGGAGTTGTGATGAAAAAGGCTGCGAAAAGCATAGACGGGGTAGGAGGCGGACATCCTTGCGCGGCAGGAGCGTATGGGCCCAATAAGGATGGGAAATACGATTTCATAAAGGCGTTTGAGGATATAGTATTCGGTGATAAGAAGTGAGGATAGCGATAGTTTCCGACATGCACATAGGCTACGAGCGTTTTTACGATGACGCATACGAGCAGGCTAGGGAAGCGCTGCTTAAGGCCGCAAGCATGGCAGATATAATATTGCTCCCGGGAGACATATTTGACAAGAGGGCACCGAAGCCGGAGGTAATAGCGCAGGCGCTTAGCGTTTTCAGGGAGCTTGGCACACATGAGTTTGTAGCGCATGTGGACAAGTTTGAAGGTGCCGGAAGGGCATACACCAAATTGCCCATAATAGCCATATCGGGAACCCACGAAAGGACGGCTGCTGGCAAGGAAAACCCGTTAGGGCTGCTGGCGTTGGCCGGATTGCTTGTAGATGCGAGCGAGTCCCAGGTAGTAGTTGGCAAAGGGAACGAGAAGGTTGCCATATACGGCCTTGGAGGACTTTCCGAAGAGAGAGTAGTTGAAAAGCTCAAGGAGCTTGGCCCTAGTCCCATAAATGGCGCATTCAACGTATTCATGCTCCACCAATCCATATATGAGATACTGCCTTTCGACGATTCATTCATGCATTACGACGATTTACCGAAAGGCTTTGACCTATACGTATGCGGCCATATACACAGCAGGGTAAAGGCAAATGTGCATGGCAAGCTATTCCTGATACCCGGGAGCACTGTGCTCACGCAGCTTAAGGAAGGAGAGCAGGACAGAAAAGGCTTCATAGTATTCGATACCGAAAAATACGATTACGAATTTGTAGAGATAGATAGCCGTCCTTTCGTTGTAAAAAGGCTTGCGTTCGATAATGCGGACGTAGGCACTGTAAGGAAAAAATGCGAAGATGCCGTAGAGGAATGCATACGGGGCAGTGAAAAGAAGCCGATAGTAAAGCTTTACCTTGAAGGAAGCTTCGATTTAGGGAGTGCCGGCGAGCTAGGCTTAAGGGCGATCATAATGAAGCATGCAAACGATGCAATACTGGAAATCGACGCCAGCGCATTGAAAGAGCCGGAGATCGAGAAGAGCATAGAGGGCATACGCGAAAAATCCATAGACAGCATCGGGATAAAGGATATAGGCATGCAGATTTTAAGGAGCAAGCTCAAGGAGCTTGGGTTCAATGGATCCATAAATGTGGAGGAATTATTCGAGATGCTTTCCGATACTAAAACGTCAAAGAAGGAAAAGATAATAGAAAACGCACTGGATTTCCTTGACGATGAAAAGGAATAGCCCATTATAGGCTATTCTTCATTTTGTCATTTCTTCCTTGACTGTTGCTTCGGTGCATTGGATATGCCGAGCACCTTGTTAACCTGGTCCTTGTTTTTGGAATCCACAATCTCGTTTAAGAATTCCAAATGCTTGGTATTGCATTTGCGTTCCTTTTGCCGTTTTTCAGTAACTATGTTAACATATCCGTCCTTCAGGACTGATGTTATCACTGCCCTGCTTCCTGCGTCTCTTCCGAACTTCTTTATGCACACTCTTCCCTCTTCAATCAACATTCGAATCACTTCTTTTATTATCTAAGCGTTTTGCATTATGATTAATTCTTTTATCCTTTTATGCCTTACGGATTTAAGCGTTTGGATTACGTGAGGCAGTAGTGCTTGTTATGGCTTTTTTGAGGCCTTGGCCGCTATACACACAATCTCTGCGGCCTCGTTGATGCCTATAGCTTCGGTATTTATTATTATGTCGAATATGGACCTGTCGTTCAGATCTATCCCATAAATGCGCTTTATGCTTGCTATTTCGCTCTGGTCCTTATCGTTGACCATCCTTTTTGCTTCCTCGAAGCCTTTATTGTAAATCCTTGACCAACGCCTGGCGCGCTCTTCAAGGCTTGCGTCCAGCCATACCTTAAGCGTGGCGTCCTTTATCATCCAGGGGGCAAGCCATGTGCTTAAAACGCATGACTCGTGGGACTGCGCCATCTGCACTACCTCGTTATCGAAGCCTTTTACGAACTCGTCGGAGGCTTTTGCAGTGAAATCGGCAACCTCAAGCTCGCTCTTTACGTATTCCTTGTAGGATTTGTGTATGTGTGGTATATTCAGGCTGCGAGAGACCTGCTCTGCTATCGTGGTCTTGCCGCTGGCTGTAAACCCCGATATACATATCTTTGCCATAGCATCAGTGCGCAACGAGCTGCAGGACGTATGACCTTTGCCTTATGCCTATCTCGTTGAGCTTCATGTCTCCCTGCTCCACCCTGCTGCCAAGCTTTATAACTTCGGCAGTGCATGATGCGCATAGGACGCCTCCGAATAGCCTGCTGTTTGTGCGCCTTGTCTTAGGGCCTTTTTGAGCTATTCCATTAAGCTCCTGTCCACATATTGCGCAGTGCGGCATGTCGTTCTTTCCGCGCTTGTAGTGGGTAACTGTGCGCTTTGACTTCGTTACTCTTTGTACCTTTTTAAAACTATGAGACCTGTGCATTGGTTTCGGCAAATTATACACCTTAAAACGATTAAGCAGAGAGAATTTCGTTGATAAGCTATTTATGTGTTTTGAATATTTTCATGATTTTCTTGCTTCGAAGGCTTCCGCGGCTTCCACAGATTGCTCGGCTGCGGCTAACGCCTGCTTCTCTTTCTTGGCCATTTTCTTATCGTATATCATTATCACTATCGAGGTTCCTATGCCCAATATGAACACACATGCGAAGAATACCCCAAGATAGTTGAGCTTCATTGAGAATAGGAACGGCATATAATCATGCGCTATTGGATTGAATGCT
Organism: Candidatus Mancarchaeum sp.; assembly: GCA_027364995.1. Classification (GTDB taxonomy): domain Archaea; phylum Micrarchaeota; class Micrarchaeia; order Micrarchaeales; family Micrarchaeaceae; genus Micrarchaeum_A. Next base: position 4,072 of record DAHXOG010000012.1, on the reverse strand, counting down.
GTAGGCAATATCAGATAGTATAGCAGGAAGAATACAGGCAGTATAACTAGCATGGGCTTTATTGATGTCTTCATGTTCTCGCTCATCAACGGCATTAGCTCGCTCTGCTTTTTTGATATCTCCTCCTTTGGGGCGTTCTGCTTTATTAGCGCATTGAGCTCCTTTGAGAGCGCATTCATGCGCTGCTGGAGCTCCCTCATCTTTTTGGGATTGCCCACCTTCCTTTGTGCAAATATCGAGAATCCGACATATGCCACGCCTATTACTATCAGCATTATAATCGTAGGCAGTGGCATTAAAGTCGTAAGGGCTGCTGCAGTCATCTTGATTCGCCGTTTTCTAATATATCGTTTATGAAGCTCTTGAAGTCGTTTTCTGCCTCGTTGAGCTTGCCTTCCTTATTGTGCAGTATATACACGGGTATATCGTATGTGGAGCCATACATTGTAACTACGGAAAGGTTGAGCTGCCTTTGCAGGTTGAGTACCTCTTCGTCGTCGGCCTCCCTTTTCCTGGCAGTGTCCACAAGCCTCCTCTTTATGAGCTCGTCAGGGCTTGCATCTACATATATTATTCCTTGTATGGTTCCCATATACTGTAAATCATTTATTGGAAGTCCAAATATAAATTTATTTCCTTTTTCTACCGTTGCGTGCGTGTCAACTATTATAGTGCCTTCCATTGCAGCTATTCTTTCAAACGCCCTTTTCCTTAGCTGCCTTATGCTTGCGGTATTGAGGTACCTGAGCCTGTCCCTTTGTATGTTTTCGCCCTTCGCCTCCTCGGCCATTAGCGTGCCTATGTTTATAACCTTGAAGCCGTTTTCCGGCTCGGAGCCATTCACGCTGTTTATGAGCGTGGTCTTTCCTGCTCCAGGAGACCCCAAAACTAGTATTATAACGTTTTTGCCTTTGGCCATTAAAGCACACTAAGCTTTTTGCTTCCATTATTTAAAATGTTTTCTTTTTTCCTTTTTATGTACTTTTTATAGATATGGCTTGGATTGGAAAACAGAAGAGTTAGCAATTGGCTTAAGTTGAAAGTGAAAAAAGCAGATTCGAATTTGGCAGGAAATGAGGATAGCGCTCACAGAAGAGAGTTTAATGTAGATGATATCATTATCGTAGACGATTCAGGGATACATAAAGGGACAAAATTTAACTTCCTAAACAAAAATTTAAGGTTAATGTTATTTTATATTTATTTATTCATAATTTTATTATGAGACGTGAAGAGCTCCCTGAAAACATACGCAAAACAGTCCTGAATTTGGAAGCGGAGCTTAACACTAATGTATCCATACTCAAAGAATACAAGGGCATGTATTACGCCTATTCTTCTACTTATGTAATAAATAAAGAGACAGGCAGGAAGGAATACATAGTCAGATACATAGGAAGAATAGACCAAAACGGCGATATACAACGCCCGAAGAAAAAGACTGTAGAAATAGAGACAGAGAAAAATATACCTGAAGAGGTAAAAAGCACAATAAAAAAGCTAAAGGAGCAGAATAATAATATACTGATATTGCCGGATTCCGGTATGTACCATGTATATGAGAGAAATGAGGCACAGCCTATATACTTAGGATATGTAAACATGGAGGGCAAATTCATAAGCTCTGGCAACGCTTTTGGCCTTAATATTAACAATTCTTCAAACTCTATTCCTAAATATAATGGTACAATGGATGATGTCGATGCTTCATTGTTAAAATCGCTTAGCATGAATGGCAGGATACCATTGCCATATGCTGCAGAGCTTGCAGGAATAAATGCCTCAAAGGCATACCATAAGATAAAAAGCCTTGAAAAAGCATTTGGGATAAGGTACATAGCGGAGCTGGATCTAGAGGTGCTGGGGTATTCAGAGTATATATGCTTCATAAAGTTCAGCGACATAGTGCCTAGCAACGACGAGATAACAAGGGTTTTCTCAGCAGATCCGTCTGTGCAGTTTGTAGCGACAGTTAAAGGAGAATATGACATAATGGCGTATATACTCGCAAAGAGCAATGACGAGATTGCTACAATAGCATACCATCTAAAATCCACTACATTGCAAAGGTATGCATCTTATTGGCATATAGCCCCATTCAAATCATTTTATGGATATATACCAGTAAGGGACGAATTCTTTGACATAATAGAAAAGGACAAGGCATGGTCAAGAAGCAAGGAGAGCGGGCATATCCCGGAAGATAAAATCTATTACAATTATTATGTTGTGCTTAGGGATCTCAACATAAATGGCAATTCCGAATTCAAGGATATAGACGAAAGGAACAAGCTTGGAGAAAACAGGGCTTCTTATGCATACAAGGCACTGATAGAAAGGTTCAGGGCACTAAAACGCATAACAATAACAATGCATAATGCGCCAGTGCGATATTTTTCAGTAATATTTATGGATACAATAGAGTATGACAAACTTTTATCAACGAGAAAAGAGCTGATGAGTAACATTATGGAAAAAGGCAGTCTTACTGATAAATACGCTTTAGTTGGAGATATTCAAACACCTTATGGCGAAATGTTTATCGCTCCAATATACACAAGCAATGGCCTTGAAAGCATTACTAAAAAATTGAAAACAGATGTAAAAGGGATAAATATACGTACACTTATAATAACTGATATTTTAATTGGAAGGCTCTGCTTAAGGATTTTCGATAACGCATACTCAGAGCAGGCAAAAGCCATAGAGTATATGACCCACATACACATAGATAAAATAGACTATAAATTATAAAATAGCAAAAATTAGAATATAATTAAAATACTTAAAAACCTAAATTGTATTTAACCTGCTCCTCCGCCTGTTCCTGGACCTCCCATATTTTTCACCTCAAATATTTATATTTCAAACAAAAATAGAACTGATGCATTTAAATACCTTTTCCTTTGTCGATGTTTATTGAGATATAATGCTGTTTCGTTACTAGGTTTTATTTATAATGAACGAAATACCATTTTCTAATCGCCATATCTTTTTGGTATGATGGCGTTAATTAGTGTTATAAACTCTGTACAAACCATACAAAACTTTACGAAATGATAAAAAGCAGGTCGTTGGTGCATAAAAGAAATAGCTTTTACTGCTCGAGAACATGCACATAACCCTAATTGAGGATAAAGAGAAGGTGTTTCATAAAGCGCCTCATGTGAAGGCATAGATTGGATATTAATGGGTAAATTGGAGATTTGGATGAATGCGGATGCTTATGAGGCTTGCATGTTAATCTAATTTTTCCTTAATGGCGGTATCGCTTAATTCGTCAGCCCATACAAACCTGTAAACATTATCGCGCTCCTTAACCATTGCTACCGGCCTAGTGTTATATGGATCCCTGGCCTGCTTCCTTTCCCTAGTCCATCTTTTTATTCTTAATATAAGTCCAACCATAGATACACCCTTAAACATCCATCTTATGCTCTTTCATATACTTTATGGAGATTTCCATAGCCAAATTCTCCACCTTCTTTTTTATTTCGGGATCGTTGTTTATATATTTCAGCATCTCCTTAGCTATGGTCTTATCCCTTGAAAATATATTAATTGCCATATTCACACCTTTTTCATCTCTAATGCGCTTACGCAAACGCCGTACCTCTTTCCGGCTATATTGGCTATATCGCTCTTCATGCGCTCGTAATCCTTGTCATTGAACCTTGCCTTTACCATATAGCCTATGGTTCCTTCTGTTACGCAAAGCTCCTCTACTCCATCTATATTTATCAGCTTCTGCGTAAGCTCGTTGATGTTAGTGCCCTTGCCCGGTTTTATAAAGAAAAAGCTGTGCAAGCCCTTGCCTTCAAGACCCTTCCTTCTAACATATTTCGCTATTTGTTTTTTGTCCATCTACCCACCTATTAGCATGAAAGGGTGAGGCGAACATTTAGTTTGGATCTGGGTTATAAAATAAGAGAATATGGAAATGGAATAACATTTTACATAGCCTTTCACTGCCCCACCCTTTGATTAATAATTACGCAAATATTTTATATATAAAGTCTTATTAGATTGCTATAGTTATCCTACCAATACTATAATACTAATGAGATATTTT
>DAHXOG010000130.1 GCA_027364995.1 Candidatus Mancarchaeum sp. | reverse complement strand
ATCGTAACTACAACTATAGATTATAACTCCACCACCACATCAAGCACCATACCTAAAACGACAACCACAGTTCAGCCCGGTGCGCCTAAGGTAAACAACTTTGAGGGGGGCCTCTATTTGCATATGCTTGAACTGCTCGTAATTTTTCTTTTCACTACGCTGATTATAGCCGGGCTTTATCTATTGGCTATAAGTGCATTTAAAACCGCGAAAACGAAGCGCTGAAAATCAGGGCTTGTAGCCGAATTTCTTTAGCATTTCCCTTCTTTGCTTTATGTGTTCTTCGTCTTCAACCCCAATGCATGTCTGTCCATCCACCACACCAATTACTGCCTTTCCTAGGTCTGTAGAAACCATTACTACCTGCACCCTGTTTGCGGTAGCACAGAATATTTCGGATACTTCCGGGACCGACCTTACGGCATTGACAACGTTTATGGGAAAAGCGCCGGTAAAAAGTATTATGAAGGTATGTCCTGCCGCTATGCCAAGGGCGTTCTTTTTAGCAGCTTCTGTGAGCTCATTGTCGTTCCCTTCGTACCTTACCAATCTTTCTCCGCTCGCTTCGACAAAGGCAAGGCCGAATTTCACGTTGGGGGCCGCAG
>DAHXOG010000129.1 GCA_027364995.1 Candidatus Mancarchaeum sp. | reverse complement strand
TTTTTTAGCATATCCAGCCCGTGCTCGTATATATGCGGAAACAGTGCCGGAACCCCAGCCGAAGGTGAAACTATGGCTACCGTATCGCCTTCATCAAGCCTTTTAGGTTTTATGATCTGCATTGCATCTTTCAACTATCTATGTGCTGATTATTATTGTTTTCGTGCAATGCCGTACGCTATGATTAAGATAAAAATAAGTGGGCCCGCGGAGAATCGAACTCCGTATCTTTCCCGTGTGAGGGGAACGTCTTACCAATCGACTACGGGCCCTTGCATCATTATTATCTTACACAAAATTATTATGCCATTCGTGCTTTATCCTCTTGCAATTGAGTGTATAAATTGCCGTTTCTCAAGCCAAGAGTATGAGCCTAAATGTGGGAATCAGGTGCACCATTCTGGTAATGACTTTCCAATCCGTCGCTTCCGTACGGCCTTTCTACTCCTTCGGGAAAGAAAAGTAGACATCCACAAGAAGGCATTCGGTCGTAAAACCATCTCCCTCAAGAACAATCCCCTTCAGAATCTCCCTGATTTTTTCCGGATCACTGATTTCAACCGCTTCCACTCACAAACTCCAACTTTAAAGAAAACCTAGGATAG
>DAHXOG010000128.1 GCA_027364995.1 Candidatus Mancarchaeum sp. | reverse complement strand
ATACATTGATTCTGTGATTTTTTTATTTATAATATCCGTTATTTCGTTTTCAGAGGGCCATATATCCCTGAGATAAACAGGTTTTCCGTCCTTAGAAGAGCCAATTGGCTCCTTTTCCATATCAATTATGATCTTTCCTGCAAGTGCAAATGCTACCACCAGTGGCGGTGACATCAGGTAGTTTGCCTTTACGCTTTTGTGAATCCTTGCCTCAAAATTCCTGTTCCCTGACAGCACTGCGACAGTTGACAGATTCTCGGAATCGATTACTTTCTCAATAACTTCCGGGAGCGGCCCGGAATTTCCTATGCATGTTGTGCATCCATATCCAACAAGATAGAATCCCAGTTCATCCAGATATTTTTGAAGACCGCTCTGTTCCAGATAGGATGTAACTACCCTTGACCCTGGTGCAAGGCTTGTTTTAACCTTTGGAGAGACCGTTAAACCTTTTTCAACGGCCTTCTTA
>DAHXOG010000127.1 GCA_027364995.1 Candidatus Mancarchaeum sp. | reverse complement strand
TATGAGGCTGGTGTATCCAACCCTTAAGAGCGTTTTCATGGCCAGTGTAACAGTAACCGGCCTGACAGCTGACCTCTCCCGTGACATCTTCTCTATTGCAGGCAGGAAAATAGTCCTGAAGATCATCATAGCTGAAACTGGAAAACCGGGCAAGCCATATACCGGCTTCTTCCCTGACATTGCAAACACTGTAGGGGTTCCCGGCTTGACCGAAACTCCGTGGAAAACAATTCCAGGATTCTCCAGTTCAAGGACTCTGTAAACAAAGTCACCCTCTCCTGCAGATGTCCCTCCACTCAGTATAATGGCGTCATTTTCGCTCAGCATCCGGCTAATCATGCGCCTTACCTCTTCCATATCATCACGAATAAAGCCATAGCTATTTGTAGATACGTTGCAAAATTTTGAAAGCTCGGCTTTCACATACGTACTGTTGGATTCATAGATCTTGCCAGCAGAGATCTCCTCCCCGGGGTAAAGAAGTTCATTCCCGGACGAGGCAATTCCTATGCGGATTTTTCTGTAAACCTTGATTTTA
>DAHXOG010000126.1 GCA_027364995.1 Candidatus Mancarchaeum sp. | reverse complement strand
TAATGGGAAAAAGAAATTCAATGAAATAGACAAAGAATACGGTTTAAAACCAGGAACTGCAGATTACACATTTCATGAACTGGTTGAGAAGGAGGTAATACGCAGGGTAACCATATCAATGTTAAACCTTCCAATACATTACCTTGCAATAATATTGATCAAGCAAACAAACATAAAGCGTTTTGTAGATAACAGAAAGGAATATTTTCTTTATCGTCTTAAAGACAGGGGTCTTTTAACAAATAGAGTTTCTATAATCGCAGATGTTGGAGCTCCATATGGCATTGTTTCAATTATACCAATATACAACGATTCGGATTTAGAGAAAACGGAAGAGGATTTGAAACACATTCTGAAAGGTACAACACCCAAAAGCACTATAATAACTAACATATTATTTGGAAATATTGTTTTAAATAAACTAGAAACTAAAGAAATACCTTATTACAATGTATTAACAAAAGAGTTCAAAATGACTGACTCAGAAATATCAGATTATATTAATAAATAATTAATTTATGCAACCTCCATTACCTCCCTTCATGATTTTCACCTCAAATATTTATATTTCAAAGCAAAATGGAACTGATGCATTTAAATACTTTTTTCTTTTTGCATA
>DAHXOG010000125.1 GCA_027364995.1 Candidatus Mancarchaeum sp. | reverse complement strand
AGAGGATGAGGATCGAAGAAATCCGGTAATTTTGGGTGAACCTATGAAATTCATGATGCAGAATTCTAACGCACAAGAGTTTACAACTCACGTTGCCAAGGATTATTTTAGAAAGGCTATGAAGGCAATGAATGGGTTGGAGAAAGTAAACAATACTCAATCATTGAACGTAAAGTTTCGTAATGATTATCCGGTAGAAATTTCAGGATCTTCGAACACTATCGGCTTTGTCTCTCTTATCGCTCCAAAGATGCCTGATTTTGAATCGAAAGCAATCAAAATTCTCCATGAAAAAGTTGGAATTGGAAGTGGTAATTGATGGGAAAATATACGGATGCCATCTTGGCCATTATCATCTTAATTATAGGAATATGGTTCCTTACGAGGATGCATCTCTCGGCTGGAGGGATCTGGAACATGTTTAAATCATTCTTCTTCGGTTCTGGAAGTTCTGGTTCCACGAATACATCATCCTCAGGTCTCCTGATATTAGGTCTCACAAATTCAAAGACCCGTAACAAGATTCAAAAGAAAATAGAGAACATCCGGCGAATGATATTCTCTCGATCAATAAA
>DAHXOG010000124.1 GCA_027364995.1 Candidatus Mancarchaeum sp. | reverse complement strand
CATTCGACGACATAGGGAACTATGAGAATACGAAGGCAGAGCTTAAGGAGGCCATAATAGCGCCTATAGAGAGAAAGGGAATATCCAGGGCGTATAACATAAAGCCAGTAAAGGGGATAATATTCTTCGGGCCACCGGGAACGGGCAAAACGCTCATGATGAGGGCGCTGGCCAACGAGATCCACGCCAATTTCTTCTACATAAGAGGTACTAGCATAGTATCCGCTTATACTGGAGAATCGGAAAAGATATTGAGCAATATATTCAGCATAGCGAACAAGAATATCCCATGCGTATTGTTCATAGACGAGATAGATTCCATGGCAATGAGCAGGGATTACGAGGCCGATGAGGTGCACAGGCACATATTGTCGCAATTGCTGCAGGAATTGGACGGATTCCAGAAGCTCGAGCACGTGATAGTGGTTGGAGCGACTAACGTACCTGACAAGCTTGATCCGGCATTGCTCAGGCCAGGAAGGATGGACAGGGCAATATACATGCAATTGCCCGATTTCAATGGAAGGAAAAAGATATTCGAGATATACTTGAGGGATCTGCCGCTGGGCAAGGACGTTAACCTTGATACATTGGCTGAAAAGACCCCCAGGTATACTGGCGCCGACATAAAGGCACTGTGCCAAAGCGTA
>DAHXOG010000123.1 GCA_027364995.1 Candidatus Mancarchaeum sp. | reverse complement strand
GATTCAGTTCAATGTGATCAAAGCCCGCGTATGGTATGAGTACCTTTGGTACTTTAATAATTCCTTTATTCTGGAAATTCTCCATAATTGCCACCAGAGTTCTTGTTGATGCAACAGCAGTACCGTTTAAAGTATGGGCATATTTCAATTCCCCTTTTTCCCTGTACCTGATGTTCAATGATCTTGCCTGATAATCCGTATCGTTGGAAATTGATGCCAGTTCCCTGAATTTTCCCTGAACCGGAAACCATCCTTCAATATCATATTTTTTGGCTGCCAGAGATCCTATGTCTCCAGTGCATACGTTAATTACCCGATATGGAATTTCAAGACTTCCCAAAAGGTCTTCAGTGTTTCTCAGAAGTTCCTCGTGGAAATCCCATGAATCCTCTTCCTTCGAAAAGATGAACTGCTCAACTTTCTTGAAATTATGAACCCTGAAAATTCCTTTGCTGTCTTTTCCATGTGCACCCGCTTCTTTCCTGAAACATGCTGAATATCCTGCGATTCTCACTGGAAGCTCCTCAGATTCAATAATTTCATCCATAAACATAGCAGCTACTGGATGTTCAGA
>DAHXOG010000122.1 GCA_027364995.1 Candidatus Mancarchaeum sp. | reverse complement strand
AAATCCTTCGTCCCAAAGCTCTAGGCATGCGCTGAGTGCTGTCTGCCCGCCGAACCCCGGCAGTATCGCATCCGGCTTTTCTTTCTCTATTACACGCTTGATATATTCGGAAGATATTGGCAATATGTAAACAGAATCTGCCATTGTGTAGCTGGTCTGCACGGTAGCCACGTTTGGGTTTAGCACAATGCTCTTAATTCCGGAATCCCTGAGCGCACGCAGCGCCTGGGAACTGCTGTAGTCGAATTCCGCTGCCTCTGCTACCTTTATGCCTCCAGAGCCTATGAGCAGTACCTTATTTTTCTTATCTTTTTCCACTGATAAAACCTTTTACTGCAGAATCGAAGAGCTCAAATATTCTAAATCCGTCTTTAGTTCCAGGCCTTGCCTCGGGATGGAATTGCGCCGTAATGACGTTATGCCTTTTGATTGTCATTCCTTCTATGGTTCTGTCGTCAAGCGAAACATGTGAAATCTCAACGCCGTCAGGCACATCTCCAAAAACCGCATAGCCATGGTTGTGCGTCGTTATCATGCACTTTCCTGTATGCAATTCCATTACTCCTTTGTTTATTGCCCTGTGCCCGAAGTCCATTTTCCTTATCTCCATTCCCGATGCCATGGCTATAAGCTGATGTCCCAAGCATATGCCCAAAACCGGTATGTTATGTTCCAT
>DAHXOG010000121.1 GCA_027364995.1 Candidatus Mancarchaeum sp. | reverse complement strand
GTTAGGCATTATTAATCACCATACCAGAACATATAGATGTAAAATGGAACTGCATACTTGGCATTAACGTGATGCCTTTCTATATAGCTTGGCTGTATTCTGTAAGTGATGTATTCCTTTACTTCAATGTCAAACTGTGGTGTCTGAAAAGCGTTAAGCACTGGTGTTTGATCGTTCACGTCTCCATCTATTTCAAACTGAAAGTCCACAGGGCATGTAACTGCAATGGCATCAACCTTGTTTGGCACGATATATTTGTTTATGAACTGCTGTGCATCCTTTGGTGCTCTTACCCAAAGATGTTTCCTGAAGCTCTGTGTTCTCACCGTTGGAATGACTACCGGTGCACCTGATACAGAACCCGCCCCTGAGACTGCCAGTCTTGAATTTATGCTTTGAAGATTCGCATTGATATTTTGCAGTAAGGGAACTAAATCCTTGACATCAATGCCAAGTTCATCCCAAAAACCCATCAGCATCACTCACGATAATAGACATATTTTCCACTGTATGTCAGAACAATGTTTCCGCTGTCTGAGACCGCAGTAATATATGCCCCCGCTGGTGCTATTTCAGGAATCCTGTAATTGCTGTTGCCTGTTATTCCCGCTTCCTGTGGGAATGTTCCAAAGTTAATTGTTCCTGTGATTGAACCTGTGTCATCATAGGTTTGGGCCTG
>DAHXOG010000011.1 GCA_027364995.1 Candidatus Mancarchaeum sp. | reverse complement strand
GATTACAGGCAAAAGATTCTACGCGGCGAAGAACATATTCGCCACTATGCAGAGCGAGCATGCGGAGCTTGAAACGGCGAACGCATTGGAGGATATTGCCATAACGCTTAACAGGATAGCCAATGATATAAGGTTGCTTGGATCCGGACCAAGGGCAGGCCTCAACGAGCTAGTGCTTCCGGCAGTTCAGCCAGGTTCATCGATAATGCCAGGCAAGATAAACCCAAGCATGGCAGAGATGCTCAACATGGTGTGTTTTGATGTGATGGGGAACATGCATGCGGTGAGAGAGGCTTCGAACTCAGGGCAATTAGAGCTCAATGTATTCATGCCGGTGATAAGCTACAATCTTCTTTTCTCGATAAAGATATTGGCAAACGGAATAAACGCATTCAATTCCAGATGCGTAATAGGAATAAAACCGAATAACACGGAGATAGCCAAGAACCTTGAGATGGATACGTCGTTGGTTACTGCGTTGAGCCCATACATAGGATATGCAAAGGCTGCGGAGATAGCCGTTAAGGCGTATGATGAGGGAAAGAGCATAAAGCAGGTGTGCATGGAGCTTAACATAATGAGCAAGGATGAGCTGGAAAGGATATTAGACCCTAAGCTACAAACAGGAAGTTGATACAAGCGTATTCGGTGTAATCATGGCTACTGACGAAGAGATATTGAAGATTTATGAAGCATCCAAGGGCACTATAGAGACAGTCCCTAAGATCAAGATTGCGAATAAGGATGACCTGTCATTGCGCTATACCCCTGGAGTAGCAGTAGTCTCGGAAGCAATAAAGAATGACAAATCCAAGGTTTTTTCATATACTGGAAAATCCAACATGATTGCAATAATAAGCGATGGCAGCCGGATACTCGGCTTGGGAAACATAGGACCGGAGGCGGGGCTTCCAGTGATGGAGGCTAAGGCATTGCTGTTTAAGAAATACGGAGGGGTTAACGCAATACCAATATGCCTGGATACACAAGAGGAAGAGGCGATTATAGACACTATAAAGAATCTGGCCCCTGCGTTCGGCGGCTTTAACATAGAGGACATAGAATCGCCCAAATGCTTCAGGATCGTCGACAGGCTCACCAAGGAGCTCGATATACCGGTACTGCACGACGACCAGCATGGCACTGCAATGGTCACAGTGGCTGCGCTGATAAATGCGCTTAAGCTTGCAAACAAGGATATAACAAAGATAAAGATAGTCATAAACGGCGCGGGATCCGCAGGGCTCGGGATAGTAAGGCTGCTGAATTACATGAAGATAAAAAACGTTTATGTTGTGGATAAGAGCGGGATAATATTCGACGGAAGAAACGAGAACATGAACGAATTCAAGAAGGAAATTGCGGCGATTACGAACCCTGAGAAGCTGCAGGGCAGCCTTGCGGATGTAGCTGAAAAGGCCGATGTGCTTATCGGCGCTTCAGCGGCAGGGGTATTCACCAAAGAGCTTATCGGTAAGATGGCAGATAAGCCAATAGTGTTCGCGCTTGCGAACCCTGAATCCGAGATTTCGTATAATGACGCCAAGAATTTCGGCGCATTCATAGCGGCTACAGGAAGGTCGGACTCTTTTAACCAGATAAACAACATATTGAGCTTCCCGAATATAATGAGGGGGTTATTGGATTCAGGGGCAAAGCACGTGGATTACGATATGCTATACGAGGCCGCAAAAGCGTTGGCAAAATGCGTGGGCAAGGACTTGAGTGCAGAGCATATATTGCCTGCGCCTTATAGCGCAAAGGAGATGATAAGTGTACTTTCCAATGTGGCGGCGGCAGTGGCATCCAGTGTCATAAAATCGGGCAATACAAGAAACCATGAAGTGAATATAAGCTCGATAAAGAGCAATGCGGCAAAGATAATAAAAAGGAGCATAAAGCTTGAGAAGCTTACAACAAAAACGCAGATAGGCAATTGATATTATTTCTTATTTACCTTTGTTAGCTTTGATTTTCTCATCACCAACGCCATAGGAACTACGGCAAGTATTATTGATGGCACTATTGCAATGAAAAGGAAGAGATTGCTACCATAGGCGACAATGTTTTCCGAGAACAGCATGACTATCACAACCCATGCAAAAAGCGGGACTATGGCCAATGGAGAGTATTTGGCAGCCGTTTTAGAATCTGAATACATTGGCAATGACGGATTGGATCTCTTTACAATATTCCCGTGGAGTTTGAAGGTTGACCATTTGTTGCAGTTGGGGCATTTCATATACCTTTGCGAGCCGAGCCTTACCGAAGCAACCGACATGCCTGGAACAAACTCGTAATTGAATGCGTATTTGCATTTTGGGCATTGCAGCTCGCATACGGATGAATGTAGATTCATATTCACTACCGATTATTGAGCATTATTAACCAAAATATTTAGTTGTTTATTTCTGAAATTGGATTGATATCAATGATAATCTGCATAACTGGCATGCCAGGGGCGGGAAAAAGCCTTGTAGGGGAGATGCTTGCAAAAAAGGGCTTTAAAGAGGTCGAGATGAGCGCGCAGGTGAAGGAGCGAATGGAAAAGGAAGGCATAGAGATAAACAAGGACAGCATAAGGGACTTTTCGCTAAATGCAAGAAAGGAGAATGGCAACGACATAGTGGCAAGATGGACAATAGAGAAGATAAAATCCATAGGAAAGAAGGATATGCTAATAGTGGGCCTGCGAAGCGAGGACGAGGCCAAATACTTCAAAAGCCTGGGCAACGTCAAGATAATATCGGTTATTGCACCAAAGAATTTGAGGTTTGAAAGGCTTGAGGAGCGCAAAAGAGCGGATGACCCTAAGAATTACGAGGATTTTGAAAAAAGGGAGCGGAAGGAGAAGCAATTCGGCATAGCGAGCGCACTAGAGCACGCGGATTATATAATAAGGAACTCAGGCACAATAGGTGAGCTTAGGGAAAAGGTGGAAAAGACAATAAAGAAGATAGAAGATGAAGAGGCCAAAGCTCGATAGCCACTTACTTTTTATTATTAATAACGACGTTGCCTACGATTGAGTAGGCAAGCCTTGCAGCAAGGTAGTTAGGCGCAACAAGATTGCTTATGGGGGATAATTCCGATATGTCGAAGCCTACAAGCTTATGGCCCTTAAGCAGATGGCTTATTACATCGGTCAATTCGGAATAATGCATGCCTGATGGCTCCGGCGTGCCTACGCTTGGCATCTCCGAAGGGTCGAGCACGTCAAGGTCTATGGTTATGTATAGCTCCCCTTCGATCCTCTTTGATATGATGCCTGCGATTTCGGAAGGGCTTTTGCCTTGCATCTCTTTCATGTATATTATGTCCTTGCCGTATAGCCTTGCGCTTTCCGAATCAATGCTGCGCACGCCTACGCTTAGGCAGTTCCCTGATTTCTCCCGCGCCCTTGCCATTATGCACGCGTGCGAGTATTTGCTTCCCATGAACGATTCCCTTGAATCCGCATGCGCATCGAAATGAAGTATCGAAAGCCTTTTATGGCGCTCAAGCGCAGGGAATATGCCGCCCAACGCTATAGTATGCTCCCCGCCCAGCAGTATCGGGATTTTATTGTCGTCCATTATTATGCCGACCTCCTTCGATATCCTTGATACCATTTTTTCAGGGGAATCGACGTCAGGCTCTATCTCTTCTGTTGTGAATACGCCGGCCTTTGAAGGGTCCATGCCTAGCTTATCGTCATATAGCTCCATATGCCTGCTCGCTTCTATTATCGCGGAAGGGCCGAGCCTTGCGCCAGTGCCGTAGCTCACCGTAGAATCGTAAGGCACTGGAATAGCGACAAACATTGATTTTGCATAATCCTGCCCTTCTAACCCGAAAAGGTTATGCGGGGCAGTTGCATTTAAGATCTGCATGATTATAATTCATATTTGGGGATTATATTCCTTGCTGTTTCATCATAGCCCGAATTCCTTCCTGAGCTTGTGCAGCTTAGGCGTTATGACAAACATGCAATATGGCTGTATTCTGTTGTTCTCGTAGTAGTCCTTGTGGTAGTTTTCCGCTTCGTAGAATTTCTTTAGCTTTTCGACCTTTGTAACTATCGGCTTCTTGAAAGAGCCCCTTATGCTTTCTATGTGCCTGTTTATTGTATCAAGGTCGGAGTCATCCATATACATTATTGTTGACCTGTATTGCTCGCCCTCGTCGTTTCCCTGTTTGTTCATTGACGTTGGATCATGCATTGCGAAGAATATGTCAAGCAATTTGTCAAGGCTGAGCTTTTGCGGGTCGTATGTTATTTTTGCAACCTCTGCATGGCCAGTTTTACCGGAGCACACCTCCTTATAGGTAGGGTTCTCAGTATGCCCTCCGGCATACCCTGGAACCACGCTTATTATTCCAGGGAACATCTTGTATACCGCTTCGGTGCACCAGAAGCACCCCGCACCCAAAACTATGGATTTTGTGGTTTCTGACATAAAATTAGTTTTGTATTATATTATTTAAACTTGAATATAACGCGTATATCCTGCGATACCGGACAAATTCCGGTGTGCTGGCTCGTATGTTTCTAAAAATAAAAACAGTTTATACGAAAAGCATAAATATTAGGTGCTGTCTAAATCCCTAATCCAATTTTGGATATTGGTGCCTGCGATAATGAAAGTAGCAAAAAATGATTCTGGAATTGAAGTTCCAATCCTAATGCCTGATGAAGAGGTATATTACGAAACCAAGCATGGCGGCATGCTGAATTTCATGGGCAATGGGAACAGCGTAAGGGCTACTAATAAGAGGATACTCATATTTGAGGGCAAAACTTACAGATCGCTTTTTTACGACAAAATAGCGTCACTGAACGTAAAGCGTGGGCATAAAAGCTCTAAGCTTGAGCTTAATTTGCTTGGAGGCAAGGAGCCCATTTGCATAGCATTGAACAAGAAGGATGCGCTTTCGCTTTTCAATGTGATAAGCAATGCGATAAGCATAAACAGCGATTCCAGGATAGCGTATGCCGTTGGTACCATAGAGGCCCAGAAGGCTATGCAAAGCAGGGAGAAAAGCATAATGCATGAGATGGGCGTTCAGATGGTTGAGATGGAGCTTAGCTCAGGAAGGTCCAAATACGCAGAAATGAATAAGGCCAGAACCGGCAATGGCAATGCGCTTAACAAAGCTTTTCTTGATGAATTAACGGCCAATAATACGATTAGCGTAGATGCAAAAACCAACGACGGGAATAAGACAAACATAAGCTTCAATTTCATTCCCAAGGTAAAGGGCATTCTGCTAAACAAGCGCACTGCAGACGCGATTTATACGCTGTCCAATAGCATTTATTCGAAGAGCGGTGTTGTTGCTGACATGCTTTATGGAGGCGCCAAGAGCACAGGAGTAATACTTACTGCAACGATGTCCAACATCATGAAGCAGCAGGTGCTCGCAACTAGGGAGGAGCTGTACAAGAACGCATACGAAATGAGGTATGTTGCAATAAACAACGTAATTCAGCAAATGCAGTTGGAAGGGAACCCGATGGCTTATGCGGAGATTTCCATGTGCTTTGATGCCAAGGTCGAGGAATTCGCAAGCAATGTTTATGCCGAGCTCGGGAATAGGCTGGTATTGCAAACAGAAACGCGTTTGGATAATGGCAAGGATGCAGAGGCGCATGATACATCAGCGCATACGCTTAAGAGTAAAGAGAGCATAGAGGCATTCCTAAGGGTTTCAGATGATGAACTTGAAAAGGTATCAGATGCAACAAAGTCCGCACATGATAATGCAAGCGTAATAATTGCAAAGCCCAATACCAAAAAGCCAGCTTGGAACCCAGACGAAAGGCTGCTGATATTCAAGGTACGCAATCATAATGAGAAGCTCAAAAGGAATAGCCATAGCAACGCGCATTGATATGGTACAGGCAGCGTTTTGACTTTGTTGATATTCTGCTTGGCACAAACTAATTTTAATCTATGGCAAGCATAATTAGGTTATACTACTAATGCACATGTTATGTGCTTTAATTCGGTGATTATTTGCCTTATGACCCAAAAGAGGAAGAAAAATGGAACGATTACTGGATGAAGGCCGAGATGTTCAACTTCAACAAGGATGATTCGGCAAAGCCTGTATTCATAATGGATACACCGCCGCCCAACACCACTGGCAATTTGCATATGGGACAGGCGTATTGGGTTAGCTACATAGACAGCATAGCCAGGTACAAGAGGCTCAAGGGATACAATGTGCTTTATGCGCAGGGATGGGATACGCAGGGATTCCCGACAGAGATAGAGACTGAGAAGAAATACGGCAAGGGCCTGAACAGGGAGGAATTTTACAATAAATGCGTGGAGGTGGCAAATGCAAACATAGAGGTCCTTAAAAAGAGCATGAGGTACTTGGGAGCGTCTTTCGACGAGCGCTACGAGTACGCAACCATGTCACAGGATTATAGGATGAAGGTGCAGAAATCGCTGCTCATAATGCACGATAAGAAAATGGTTTACAGGGCAGACCATCCGGTAGAATGGTGCCCGCATTGCGCGAGCTCTATTGCAAGGGAGGAAACGGAAGAGAAGCAAAGGGAGACGAAGCTGAACCACGTAAGGTTCGAGCTTTCAGGCAAAGGAGGAGAAAGCATAATCATAGCGACTACAAGGCCGGAGCTCATGCATGCCTGCGTAGCCATAGCAGTAAACCCTGCCGATGACAGGTACAAAAAGCTTGTCGGGCATATGGCAAAAGTGCCGCTTTTCAGCAGGGAGGTTAAGATCATAGCGGATGAAAGCGTAGACAAGGAATTCGGCACTGGGGCTGAGATGGTGTGCACTTTCGGAGACAAGCAGGATGTTGTGATGTACTACAAGCACAAGCTTGGGCTCATCAGGGCGGAAGACCAGCACGGCAAACTGCTTAACGCAGAAAAGTATACAGGAATGACGACTTCCGAAGCAAGAAAAGCGATATTGAATGATTTGGAAAGCGCAAAGTTATTGGAAAAGGTCGATGCAATAAGCCAGACAGTAAAGGTTCACGACAGATGCGGTACGCCTATAGAGCTGATATCGGAGATGCAATGGTTCCTGAAGACAAAGGATAACGCCGAGGCGATAAAGAGGATTGCTTCGCAGATACGCTGGATCCCCGAAAGCTCTGTGCAGAGGCTTTATGACTGGGCTGACTTCATAGAATGGGACTGGAACATATCGCGTAACAGGGTCTTTGGAACCCCGATACCGTTCTGGTACTGCAATGATTGCGGTGAGATAATAACCCCCGAGGAATCATCGCTTCCTGTAAATCCTGCGCTGGAGCAACCTCCAGTAAGCAAATGCCCGAAATGCGGCTCCGAAAACATAGAGGGAGAAAAGAATACATGTGACGTTTGGGTAGATTCAGGCATAACTCCATTAGTGATAAGCGGATGGCCTGGCGATATGCAGTTCTACAAGTCAGTATTTCCGCCAGCCATACGTATACAGGGCACTGACATAATAAGGACATGGGCGTTCTATACGATATTCAGGACTTGGGCGATAACCGGCGACAAGCCATTCGAGGCCATAAGGACGCATGGGATGGTATTGGGCAGCGACGGGCGCGAAATGCATAAAAGCCTAGGCAATGGCGTTGACCCGATAGAATTGGCAAGCCAGTATTCGATAGATTCCGTAAGGCTCTGGGTGGCGCTTAGCGGCGCTGCGCACAAGGACAAGGTATTCTCGCATGACGATATGAGGTATGCCAAGAGCTTCATAGTCAAGCTGTACAACTCCGCAGTTTTCGTAAAGGGCGCCATTGCGGAGAACAAGCTTCCAGAGGATGCGCCAAACAACGACCTTGGCGTATTTGATATATGGATACTCAATAGGCTGAATGCGGTCATGAAAGAGGTAGATAAGTATTACGAAAATTACGAGCTTTATGAGGCAACGACAAAGCTGGTTAATTTCTTCTGGCATGAATTCTGCGATTACTATATAGAGAATGTCAAGTACAGGATCTACGATGAGAGCAAAAAGGGCAGAAACAGCAAGCTTTCGGCCATATTCACGCTAAGGCACGTATTGATTGAGTCGCTTAGGGCATTGGCTCCTGTAATACCGCATGCCGCGGAGGAGATAAATTCGATGTTCAACACGGATAGCATAATGCTTGCCGGATTCCCGAAGCACTTTGACATAGACAAGCCAAATGGCTATGCGATAAACGGAGTAATATTCGAAAGCGGAGTGGTATCTACCAATATAGAAAGCACTGGCAACCTGCTTAATGATATAATATCCATAGTGAGGAAGCGCAAGAGCGATTCGAAGCTTGCCTTAAACGCGCCAACCAAGCTAATAAATATAAATGTTCCTACTGAATATTATAACGCAGTCCATTCCTCAAGGGATGAGCTCAAGAATATATGCAAAGCGGAAAAAATTGAGGTCAAGGAAGCCCATGAATTTTCCGTAGATGTTGAGTTCTGAGCTTTACTTTCAGATAATGCATAAACGATAAACGATTGAAATAGTACAGTATACATATGCTCATAAATGGCATTACAATAGTGGAATCCGACAACAGGAATTATAATAATAAAAAATAAACAAAGCTGAGTGTTGCAATGGCAAGGATGCATACTAAAAAGAATGGAAACTCCAAATCAAGAAAGCCCATACTGGAAGCGGGCGCAAAGATAGAGGGAGCTGAAAAGAACAAGGATGAGATAATCAAGCTTGCGGTAGAGTACGCCAAGAAGGGCATGCCTCCGGCATTGATAGGAGAGACGCTTAAGAAGGAGCACAAGGTACCTTACATAAAGCACATAGTAGGCAAAAGGCTGGAGACCGTGCTGAAGGAAAATGGCATAGAGGAGAGCATGCCATACGATATGCTGCAATTGATGAAGAAGGCGGTGAACCTGAGGAAGCATCTTGACAAGAACAAGCAGGATGTAAACAACAGGATAAGGCTCGGAAGGATAGAAGCGAAGATCTGGAGACTAACTAAATATTATATTAGGGAAGGCGTATTGCCCGATAAATGGAGGTATAACCCGAAGGAAGCAGAGCTTCTGGTAAAGGGACACTGAGGTATTTTTATGGCTATTCAAAAAACTGTAGACACATGGAAGCTTAAAAAGTGGTTCACTATATATGCGCCGAAGGAGTTCAACGAGGCACAAATAGCTGAAATGCCTGCGAACGATGAAAGCAGCGTCGTGGGAAGGAACATACGCATAGGATTGTCCACGATAACAAACAACCCTGCGCACGCTTATACGGAAATAGTGCTTAAGGTTACTGATGTTAACGGCGAGGCAGCGCATACCAAAATCGTAAGGATAGAACAGATTTACAGCTACATAAGGTCATTGGTAAGAAGATACAAAAGCGTAAGCGACGGTGTGTTCAAGGTAACGACCAACGACGGCATAAATGAAATCGCCAAGATAATGATAATAACAAAGGGAAGAACTGCGCACACAAAGCTCATAGGCATAAGGAAGGAGGCAAACGCGTTCGTAATCGCTTATTTCAAGGACAAGAGCTTCAAGGAGGCTGTTGACAGCATCATAGAGGGAAAGCTGCAGAGCGATCTTGGAGCCAAGATGGCGCACATTGCACCCATAAGCAAGGTAGAGATGAAGAAGTTCGAAGTAGCGGACTGAGGCTTTTTGCAGTCGCATAGGCAGGTATGGTCTGCCCTGCTTTTGCGCTTATCCTTTGCAGTCGTGTCGTTGTTTATTCTGATAGCTGCGGCATGATGCTTTATACTGAAAGCTCAGCTGCTTCCAACAAAGACTACTCCTACGGTTATTATTATTACCCCGACCCATCTGATTATAGGGACGTTCTCCGCCAGAAGCGCTGCAGCCAATATAACAGCGAATATATAGCTTAAGCCGCCGACGCTGTAAGCCCAGCTTAGGTTAGCCCTGGTAAGGACGTAGAAATATATAAGCGTGGAAACGAAATATGCGAAAACGCCCGCGCCTATTATGTATAGTATATGTACGCTGAGGGCATACTTGAAGAGCAGCTGGCCCACGGCCCCTAGGAATGTAGACCCTATGAGCATCGTTATGTTCTCGGCTTTTCTTCTCTGCATGATATCACACGTACGAGACGGCTATGAAAGCTATCCCTATGAAAACAAGCGCTATGCCTATTACTCGCTTTACGTTAAGCGGCTCTTTGAGGAATTTCGCAGCGAACAGCGTAACGAATATGAAGCTGCTGGCGAATATCGGATAAACAACGGACAACGGCGCCCTTGACAGCGCGTATAGGTATATTACAAGGCTTGCAAAATAAGCCGCTATGCCGAGCAGCATCCTCTTGTTCGTGAAAATGGACTTTATTATCTGCTTTATGCTCTTGTTGCCCTTCATAAGCTCGGATTTGAAAAGCGTTTGGGCGAATGACACTATTATTGCCGCAATAAGTGTTATAAATATGATTAGGTATATTGTAATCATCAAACCACGTGTTGGCTTTTATGGAAAACGTACAGTTATTCGTAATTTCGTTAGTAACAGTTATAGCAATAATAGTAACAATATCCATATTTATAGTTTATGGAGCCGTAACATACTTTTATGTCGGAGGCGTCATATCCTTAATACTTGGATTCCTTGACACATGGCTGATATCCAAGATGCCGAGCGCAGGGGTTACTGCCGATGTGGCCATGCATGCGAAAATACGCAGGAATCCTGCAAGAAAACGAAAAAACAGAAAGCAAAGAAGCAAAAAACGATGAGCTTTGACGGTTAGGCTTATGCACACATTGATAATAGCGGAAAAACCAAGCGTAGCGCTTAGGATAGCTACGGCCCTTGGAAACGGCGAGCAGAAGCGGAAGGCCAACGGAAAAATAAGCTATTATGAGATAGACAAGGGCGACGACGTCTTGTATGTCGCTCCTGCTGTCGGGCACTTGTATACCATAAAGCAGGTAGGATACAAGCGAGGATATCCCGTATTGGATGTTGAATGGGCGCCATCATATTCAGCGTCGAAAAGCTCGGCGTTCACCAAGCAGTATCTTGATGTCATACTTAAAGTAGCCAAGGAGTGCGATTATTTCATAAACGCGTGCGACTACGACATAGAAGGCACCGTAATAGGGACCAACATAATAAAGGAGGCTACGAAACAGCCTGTCGAGAAGCTAAGGCAATACGCCAAGCGCATGAAGTATTCCACGACAACCACAAAGGACCTTGTCGATTCCTATAACAACATGTCTGAGCTTGACCTGGAGAATTTCTATGCTGGAGAGGCCAGGCACATGCTTGATTGGATATGGGGCATAAACCTCAGCAGGGCGCTTACGCAGGCATTGGGCAGCATAGGAGGAGGGAAATACCTAAGCATAGGAAGGGTGCAAGGCCCTACGCTTGCGATACTCTCCAAGCGGGAGAAGGAGATATCGGATTTCAAGCCGGAGCCATTCTGGCGCATAGCCGCAAGCATAAAGGGCATAGAGTTTATCAATTCAAGGGGCGACATGAAGGACAAGGCGGTAGCCGATAAGGCCCTGGAGGAAAGCATGAGGAACAAGGAAAGCGCCATCATAGACGGCATATCCGCAAAAGAGGACCCTCGCTGGCCCTACCCTCCATTTGATTTAACGTCATTGCAATTGGAAGCAAGCAGGGTATTTAGGCTTGATCCGTCGCTTACGCTTGCCATAGCCCAAAAGCTTTACGAACGCTCATACATATCATATCCAAGGACATCGTCTCAGAAGTTGCCGTATTCGCTTGGCCTGCCAGGAATAATAAAGGCATTGTCGGAAAATAAGGAGTATACGGCCATAGCCAATGAGCTAATATCCAAAAACAGGATAAAGCCGTTGGAGGGCAAGAAGACCGACGAGGCCCACCCTGCAATATTTCCGACAGGGATAACGCCGAAAGACCTCTCAAAGCAAGAATACGAGCTGTACGATTTGATAGCAAGGAGATTCCTATCGTGCTTCGCAGAGCCTGCAAGCGTTGCGAGGGTAAAGATCAATGCCAGCATAGGAAATGAGAAATATTCCACATCCGGGGCAAAGATAACCAAGAGGGCGTGGCTGGACTATTACAAATACGCAAACATAGAGGAGAAGGAGGTCCCCAATTTCACCGAGGGCGAGAGGGATGCCGCAGATTCCATCGTAATGCACAGCCTAGAGACCAAGCCGCCCAAGAGATTCACGAAGGCAGGCATAATCGCCGAGCTGGAAAAGAAGGGGCTTGGAACAAAGGCCACTAGGGCCAATATCGTAGACACGCTTTTCAAAAGAGGATATGTAGACGGCGCTAGCCTTACGGTTACAAGCTTCGGAATGAGCATATACGAATCGCTGCTGAAGAACTGCCCCATGATAGTGGATGAGAAGACCACCAGGGAGCTTGAGAGGGACATGGAGGAAATATCCGAAAAGAAGAAGAGCGAGGCTGAAGTGCTGGAGCATGGGAAAAAGATGCTGCTCGCTGCATTGGAGCTATTCGACAAGAACATGCACCAGGTCTCAAGCGAATTGAAGAGCAGCTTCATGGAGGCCAGCATACTTGGCAAATGCCCGAAGTGCGGAGTCGGCAACCTGATAATAAGGCATTCCAGGATAGGCAAGCAATTCGTGGCATGCGACGAGTACCCAAAATGCACGAATACGTATCCATTGGTGCAGAAAGCAAAGATAGTGCCGACCGGAAGGATATGCGAATACTGCAAAACTCCGATAGTGAAGGTCATAAGAAGGGGCATGAAGCCATTCGAGATGGACCTTGATCCCAACTGCCCGAACAGGCCGATAGCGTTCAAGACAAAGAGCGACTACAAAGAGGAGAGCAATAATAAAGCAGTAGCAGAAGGACAGCCTGCCGAAAGCAAAGGTGCACAAGAAGAGGCCAAAAGCGTTATCGCGATTAAGGATAAGGAAAAGGCAAAGGCCAAACCTGCAAAAAGAGCGGTGAAAAAGGGCAAGGCAAAGAAAACCGCGAAAAAGACAGATGCCGAAAAGGTTGCTAAGGCAAAAAAGGCCAAGCGCAAAGAAAAAAACGAGTGATATATTGAGAATCGAATTGCCTGATAACTTCAAACGGTTAAAGAGGGCGCCGCAGGTAATACTGCCAAAGGACATAGGGATAATAATCGCTTATTCAGGAATAGGTAAGGATAGCGTATGCGTAGACGCAGGCACGGGCAGCGGATGGCTTGCAGTAAGCCTGGCCAGGATAGCCGACAAGGTAATAAGCTATGAGCTTAGGGAAGACTTCATAAAGATAGCCGAGAAGAACAAGATTACCGCGAATGTGCCGAACCTTGAGATAAGGCACGGAGATATAACAAAGGATCTCAAGGAGAAGGATATTGATTTGATAACATTGGACCTTCCAGGGGCGGAAAAGGCGGTGCCCAGGGCGAGGAAAGCGCTTAAGCCCAACGGCGTAATAGTCGGATACATGCCGCATATGGAGCAGGTATCGAAGTTCGCCATGAAGCTTGAGAAGAGCGGTTTTTACGATATAAGGACTTATGAGTGCATATTAAGGGACATACTGGTAAGGCCAGAAGGAATGAGGCCTTCAACAAAAGGCGTGTGGCATACAGCATACCTTGTATTCGCCAAAAAGTCCATTGATGATAAAACAACCAAAATAAATATTAACGAAGAAAAGAGAGCATAAGCTGATGTTTTATTTGTGGGGTTGAGGCGTATGTTTCCATACGCCCCGGGTGGATGAGAATAGGGTTGTTATAGAAAAAGCATAATTGCGTAGTATATTAGAAAGCATATATATTTAAAGCTTTGCTTTTTTGCGCGTTTTTACTGGCTCTGGATAACTGTAACCTATTAATATCTGATATGCATCAATATTACCATGGAATCTTTCAAATTCAGCAAACATAGCGATAAAAAGAAGGACGGCTACAATATACCAATTTATAAGCTTGAGGATATTTATTCAAGGCTTGATCGAATATTCGGCGATAAGGCAGTCATAATTGGCGGCAGGGCCGTAAATATATATTGTTCAAAGGACGCCAGATTTACCCATGATATAGACGTAGTAGTAAAGCTCAACCATAGAGATGCAGAGAGCGTTAAAGCGGCGAAAGACCGTATTCTCGAAAATGGTTTCATATATGAGAATGATGCCGATGGGGGCATAAAGAAGCTTATAGATGAAAGTACAGGCATAAGCATTGACTTGTATTATACTAAAAGAGTGTCAGGAATTGAAATTTCCGATATTATAAGTTATTCTAAAAAAGTTAGCATAGGGGCGCATGACACTAAAGTCGATGTGGTTAATCCTGCATTGTTAGTATTAATGAAGATAAAAAGCAATAGGGAAAAGGATTGGGGAGATATATACAATTTAATGTACAATCTTTACGGGACTCCTGAGAATTTTGTAAATAAGGAAAATAAAATAT
>DAHXOG010000120.1 GCA_027364995.1 Candidatus Mancarchaeum sp. | reverse complement strand
AGAAGGTTTGATTCATCCTCATTGCCAACTCAGGCAAAAGGAAGCGGTAATTACCTAAACTCTGTCCTTGCTATGAAGGAGGCAAGGAGAAGCGGGTTTGATGAAGCCATACTTCTTGACAGAAATGGAATGGTTGCCGAAGGCCCAGGAGAAAATATATTTCTTGTAAGGGACGGCAAGCTTATAACCCCGGGCGAAGACAGTTCCATTCTTCTTGGGATAACAAGGATGTCACTTCTGGAAGTGGTTAAGGAAATGGGTATCCATGTAACCGAACGATATGTTCACAGGGAGGAAATCTATGTGGCGGACGAACTCTTCTTCTGCGGAACGGCTGCTGAAATTACACCAATTCTCAATGTAGACGGAACGGATATTGGAAATGGAAAGGTTGGTTCTCTTACGTCACAGATAAGGGAGAAATTTTTTAACATTGTTCAGGGGAAGGATAGTAAATATTCAAAATGGTTGACGACTGTAAAGTAAGTTGTCAAAACTCAGGCGACCATCTTTGAAAAAGGAACAAAATCTCTAAGAA
>DAHXOG010000119.1 GCA_027364995.1 Candidatus Mancarchaeum sp. | reverse complement strand
AAAGATCCTGTGCAGCTGTGCCTGAAAGCCCCCATAGAGAAGCTGCAACTATGATCATCAGGTAGCCTTTGTATTGTGGCTCCATTCCTATCACCACGTAGCAGGAACGGAAAGCGTTGCGATAAAAGTAGCAGACCGATTGAGGCTCATTTTCGCCTGATCAGTTTCCCGGCTATGACTGCAGCTCCGAGCCCGCCAATCAATAGTGCCATGCCGGTTTTTGGGCTATCATATATCACGTGCTTCAATGGATTCTTGTATGGATCATACCTGTCAACGTGAATTTCGTACCTGTCCCTGTATTCAAGCACATGCACACCACGATCCGACCCCTCCAGGGATGCCCGCCAGTCAGCAATCTGTCCCTTGGGTTCCCCGATTGACTTCCTGAAAAGCCCGCTTGGCAATGGCTCAGGAACGGTATTTCCTTCGTTGTCTATCTTCCTGACTGTAAAACTTCCATCAATAAGCGCCTTTGCAATAACAGAATTCCAGAAATCAGGCATAGATCTGCACACCATTTTATCAAGTATATTGAATACGATAAAGAGTTTATCATTTACCGGAGACACAAGGGCTGAACCGCCTATTCTTATTTCGAATATGCGAGGTTCTGCAGGTATGCCCTTACCTCAAGCGCAGCCTTTGTTCCGCCTGAAGATGCTGTAATCGCTTGCCTGTAT
>DAHXOG010000118.1 GCA_027364995.1 Candidatus Mancarchaeum sp. | reverse complement strand
CCGCCCTCATTGTTAAGCATATTAAGGCTTTTCCTGACTTCACCTCCTTTATTCTCGTCTATGTAAAGGAGCATCTCGACAAACCTCCTTATAACGCCAACCCCTGGGCTGAGCCTCCTATTGCTTTCATAATCGCTTATCGTGGATGTCGAGATCTTAAGGGCTTTTGAAAGCTCAACCTGAGTTATCCCGAAAAGCTCCCTCCACTTCTTCATCACGCTTCCGGGGCTGTCCGAAAGGGTTATTTCTCCGGCAATCTTCTCTTCCAAGCTATTCATTAAATCAACGTTTTATCCTCTTCGACCTTAATCAACTGCCCTCCTGCTGCTTTGGCCTGCTGCTCTTCTTTGACCTTTTTGAAGCGGCTGCCTTAGCAGATTTCGGTTTTTTATTGGCATTCCCATTGTCAACATACTTATATAGGTCATCTATATATTTATCTTCTTGGCTATTCTGTCCTTTGCCTTTTCCATTAGATTTTACATTTCCTTGAATGTCTGCACTTCCTAGCACTTTCTCCTTGCTGAAGAAGCTATATATTATCAGTATTATACCCGCTATGAATGCTATTATAGCAACAACCCCCAATATGGCGAAGTTGCCAAAGAATCCTGTTAGGTAAGAGAGCTTTGATGAAGGCAGATAGGTAAGCACCACATTTGTGCTGGAATTGGAAGAATAACTGCCAGGGCCATTATA
>DAHXOG010000117.1 GCA_027364995.1 Candidatus Mancarchaeum sp. | reverse complement strand
ATCTCTTTTATCAAAATTCCAAAGACTGTCGGTAAGGATATCATTATAATCCATCCACCGGTTCAGATTTATATCATTCACACCATTTGTCTTTACTGAGGTTACACTATCCATCAGGCGATCCAGATAGTATTTTGCTCTCTCTATCCCGTTACTCTGGAGGATTTTCTCCACAAAGTATCCATTGTCAGCAAAAAATATGGCATTTCTGGCAACTTCTTCCTTTATCTCATCAAGGTTCTGAAGGGATAATATCTCTCTAACAATATGTTCTAAGTTCCCCACTTCAGTTTTTTCTCTATTCATTGTGTCTGTGACCCTGCAGGAGAATCATTTGATGGCGCGGGAGGAATCTTTTCCTTAAACCATGTTTCCAGAGTGATGTTTTTAGAGCGTAACCTGTAGTTTGGAAAACTCATCCTTCTGCCATCTTTCAACTTTATTATAAGAGCCTGGGTTCCTCTTGTTCCTGTTACGGGATTTACTCCTTCAACATCTGAGTAGTCGAAGGAAAGATCAAGCGCGCCTTTCCTGGTTCTAAAACCATTTTCATAAATA
>DAHXOG010000116.1 GCA_027364995.1 Candidatus Mancarchaeum sp. | reverse complement strand
ACATATTCAAAATATTGACAGAGGTGTTGCAGAAGCGCAAGATTGCAATAGTGGCATGCGACCAGAAGCATTCCAAGAAGCTCGGAGCAATGATAGAAAAAGCTTTATAATATGCAAACAAAAAGAGGATGCGTTATTTGTGGGCCCATAGCTCAGTTTGGTAGAGCGGCTGGCTCTTAACCAGTAGGTCGAGGGTCCAAATCCCTCTGGGCCCGCTCTCATTATTGCACGCCTTTGCTAAGGCGCATCGTCGGATCCTCCTTGGCCATTATGGTAAATTTTGGACCTAGGGCATCTGACCCGCTAGTTATTACTATTTTGCTAGGGATAAGGAACAGCCTTGGGTCTATGCTTTCCCTTTCCTCCTTAAGCATATATGTTATCTCACTGCCGTATGATTTTGAATTAAACATTTCGAGCATTGATATTGGGTTTTTTACTATGTATGGGCCCAACTGGATGTTGTTTCTTTCTATGTTGGTTTCAACCCTGAATATTTTTCCGAACATTCGTTCGTCAGAACAGAATCCAACTTTGATCCCGCTTACGAATCCCCTATTAGCATATATGGGAATCTCTGCCATACTTCTGTCAAGCTTTCTTAGAAGCGATTTTACCGAAGAGCCATCCTCGGAAAGATAGAATTCAACCTTTTCATCTATGTCCATTTTTATCTGGACCGCACTTTTTATGTACGTGGTCGTCCAATCACAGATTACTAATGAACGGCAGATA
>DAHXOG010000115.1 GCA_027364995.1 Candidatus Mancarchaeum sp. | reverse complement strand
TTTTGAGTGGATTAAATCTCTAACGCTCAATTAGGGCTAATGCAGTCTTTCCCTGCATTCCAATGAACCTTGCGATGATTTCCGCATAATGGTTGACTGGGAGTTGAAAAGTTTCCATTTTGACCACCTGCTGCTTTACGAATAAGTAATCAAAATTCCTAAGCCTGATTGAGTCCTGTATACTACCTGATTATCTATGCGAAGAGAAGTATAGCCTTCATGTAAAGCTGCTTTCAGCCAAGCATATGCCCTGAATCTAATAAGTTTAAGGTTTTAGGAATATCACTCGCAAGCTCAGGGCCAATACCATACGCAGCGCTTATCAACTGCGCAGAGACTTCACAACAAATAATGGACTTGAAAGCTTTCATCGAACCTTATCTGGTCGCTGTGGGCATGGAACACAAAATCCATATCCGAACCATTAAATCTTGCATCAACCGATATTATCTTCCCAGCCGAATATGCCACGGGTTTCCGCCAGGACTAATCCCTAAGCAAGCGTTTAATACTCTAGATATAAATCAGTGTTAAGAACGCTAATGCCATTAATAAATTGCATTTATGAAGTGGTATGAATGACTGAAAACGTGATAATAATAGGACAGGGAAAGAAAAGCCGATCTGGATAAATGGGAAGTGCCCAAACTGTGGGCATTCCGCATTTTTAATAAGGGGAAGTCGATCAGAAGACCTATTTTCTGCGCTTTCTCAGTTATATCCCTGATATCTTCCGAAGGCACCCCGCGATAGATGATCATCTCTTTCATGTTTTGAGG
>DAHXOG010000114.1 GCA_027364995.1 Candidatus Mancarchaeum sp. | reverse complement strand
TAGTCTCCGCCGCTGCCTCCCATCATTATCACCAAATATTTATATTTCACAGCAAAATGGAACTGATGCGTTTAAATACTTTTTTGTAATTCTGTATGTAGAAATGTAAACCATAAAAAAAGCAAAACTCATCTCCCTGCCCGAAACCCCTGCAAATACTATATGTTTGGAAGGCGATATAGGCGTGCCATACGGTCTTGTATACATAATGCCCATCTACACAACCACTGAATCAGCAATAAAAGCGATTTCTGACATGTCAAAACAGAGTACAAAAGACATCAAAGATTACATAATAACCGACACGATAATAGGCTCTTTGGGCTTCAGAAGATCCCCTCCGGAAATAACTAACCAGTACAAATACCTTATGAAAAGCCAGCAATCAAAAGAAATAGACAAATCTTAATCTTATGTTTTTAATGTCCTCCTGCTCCTCCCATCATTATCACCAAATATTTATATTTCACAGCAAAATGGAACAGATGCCTCTAAATATATTTCTAATCCTTGCTGTTTAATTATGTATACGATGCAAAATCCCATCCGTTCTGCATTCTTTATCTGTGGCTCCTTAAGGTCGGGCTGACCATAAAAGTAGCAACAACCACAAAACTCTCCTATAAAGGCCCTGCAGTATTCATGGTGAATAGCCACATATCACAAAGCTTTAAATTTTTGATATAAACAATTCATTAATCCGCAATCTGCATGCTATGCATGCGTTATATCCATATCCTTCGGCGTTGTCATGAGAAAAAAACTTTATCTGGTAGGCATAGACGCAGCACCACTATGGCTAATAAAGGAAAACATCAACAAATACAAGCTGTCGGGCTTCGGGCGCTTTTTCAAGGATGGTGCATTAACCAACATGGAGTCCACTCTGCCACCTATGACAGGACCTTCGTGGCCCA
>DAHXOG010000113.1 GCA_027364995.1 Candidatus Mancarchaeum sp. | reverse complement strand
GACCTTTCCAGGATTGAGACCAGCGTATCCGGACCAAAACTGCCACAACAGCGGTCCAACCTGAGAGACATAGGAAGGAGTTTCATGCAGTTCATGGAACAGGCTTCAGCCACACCTGCAGGTAAAGCATCCCAGCATGAGGTTTACCTGAAGAGCGCAAAGATCAGCCTGAAGGGGAAAGAGACAACAATTTCCGATGGAGATGTTGTTATTGCCGCAATCACGAGCTGCACCAACACAAGCAACCCTAGGGTCATGGTTGGAGCCGGACTCCTGGCAAAGAATGCCGTGGAAAAGGGACTGACTGTCAACCCAAAGGTAAAGACGAGCCTCGCACCCGGGTCAAGAGTTGTCAGTGAATACCTAGACAGGTCCGGTCTTCAGGCGTATCTGGACAAGCTCGGCTTTTACCTGGTAGGATTCGGATGCACCACTTGCATAGGGAACAGCGGCCCTCTTGATCCGGCCATAGAAAGTGCCATCACGGGTTCTTCCCTGAACACTGCAGCAGTGCTTTCGGGAAACAGGAACTTTGAAGCGCGCATACACAAGAGCGTCAGGGCAAATTACCTTATGTCTCCGCCCCTGGTCGTGGCACTTGCAATTGCCGGAAAAATAACCATAGACCCTGAAAAGGAACCTCTTGGAAATGGCAGGGATGGAAAACCGGTTTTCCTGAAGGACATCTGGCCGGATGAATCTGAGATTACGAAGGTGATCCAGGATACCATCAAGCCGGGCATGTTCATAGAGAAATACTCCAACCTGGACAGATATAATGAGGACTGGGTAAAGATAGACGTGCCAGGGTCCATGATATATCCGTGGGACGGGAACAGCACCTATATCAGGAATCCTCCATTCTTTGATTCCTTCGTACCCGGGAAGAAAGCTGCCTTTGGTGATATCAGGAACGCTTT
>DAHXOG010000112.1 GCA_027364995.1 Candidatus Mancarchaeum sp. | reverse complement strand
TCATTGTTCCCCCCATATCTTTAACATCCTTCTGTTCTGGAAGAATGTCGATAACTGGATCAGGCGTGGAGGAATCAAACTCCGAACTGTTTGCCTTAACAAGATTCAAAACATCTCTGGCATATTCAATTACAGAAATTTGAAATCCAAGGCAGATGCCCAGGAACGGGATCCTTTCTTCTCTGGCTTTCCTTGTGGCAATTATTTTACCTTCTACACCTCTGTAGCCAAAACCCCCGGGTATGAGAATACCGTCAACACCCGCAAGCGGTGATCTGTCTGCAGAAAGGGTGTCTGAATCTATCCATCTGAGATTGGT
>DAHXOG010000111.1 GCA_027364995.1 Candidatus Mancarchaeum sp. | reverse complement strand
ACGAGATGCATATGGAGCTTCGAAGGATTAAGGGGTCTGGATTTGAATTCACTGTGGTATTGAGAAGCAATGAAGTTATCCCTGTCTTTCAGTTCAGCTATTTCCATCCTTGTGCCCTCATCATCAACTCCTGAGAAAACCATGCCGGCTTCTTTGAGCCTTTCTATATAGAGTGGATTTACCTCATATCTGTGTCTGTGGCGCTCGTATATTTCCGGTGAGTTGTATAAACTCATAGCCAGGGTATTATCCATTATCGTGACCCGCTTTGCTCCAAGTCTCATTGTTCCCCCCATATCTTTAACATCCTTCTGTTCTGGAAGAATGTCGATAACTGGATCAGGCGTGGAGGAATCAAACTCCGAACTGTTTGCCTTAACAAGATTCAAAACATCTCTGGCATATTCAATTACAGAAATTTGAAATCCAAGGCAGATGCCCAGGAACGGGATCCTTTCTTCTCTGGCTTTCCTTGTGGCAATTATTTTACCTTCTACACCTCTGTAGCCAAAACCCCCGGGTATGAGAATACCGTCAACACCCGCAAGCGGTGATCTGTCTGCAGAAAGGGTGTCTGAATCTATCCATCTGAGATTGGT
>DAHXOG010000110.1 GCA_027364995.1 Candidatus Mancarchaeum sp. | reverse complement strand
TTAGCACCCAATTCACTGGATATCGCATCAATCTCAAAATGGTCCGCATAATCGGCCATGGCATTATAGAACGCAGGCAGGGCGCTTTCAAGTTTTGGGTAAACTAATATTTTCTCATCATCATCGTCATATCCATAACCTGAATAAGATGAGCTATTTAGGCTATCTTCCTGCTTGCCACCTGCATTTCCATTGTAGTTGTATGAATCGCCCCTTAATAAACGAAGCGGCTTATCCTCATTAGCCCTTTTTGCATTTGCAATCTTTTCCATAATAACATCAGCTATTTATTTAAAAAGTTTATAAACTTTATATACAGAAGTGCTTACTGATGGCAATGGACGATTCGCTGGACATGGCATACAAATACCCATTCTCAGAGGAGGCAAAAGCCGTAATAGCCGAAAAGGGCCCTAAGAGCATAGAATACAAGTACCTGGAGCTTGGAAAATCAAGGCTCGAGGCAGCAATAAGCGGCAAGCAGTCCTTCTTCGAGATGAAGCTAGACAATATCAAGCTGAGCTATGTAATAAGCTATATCTATGCCAGAATGCTTGCAAGCGCCTCAGGCAATGAATCCGTGATAAGGGCATTCGCCTCAGGGGAGGCAAAGCGCTCGGGCATGGCGCTTGCCAGCGATCCTAAAAGCGTTTTGCTCAGATTGGCAAAGCAGTTCTCTTTCAATATAGCGGGCAACAATGACGAGGAATTCGTAATAAGCCTATCGGAATACCTTCAAAAGAAGCCAAACGGTGAAAGATACGCATTGGTCAACATGAAGCTCAAGAATGGCCATATAATACTCAGCAAAGATGAACTCCAAAGGATCCTGGAGCACTCAATATACCTAAAGGTGCTGTCAGGGCTTCCTTTGCCCAAGGGACAGCTTCCCAAAGAGATTATAGATTACTACTCCAATTCAAAAATAAGGCTGCCACAGAGCAAACTAAAGCACGTAGCTTCATCGCAGGAGAGTGCATGGATAGAGAATGTGCTGGCAACGCCTATACCTGACGTAAGGCATAGGGCCGTTAATCTTGTGCTTGCTCCCTATTTAGTCAACGTGAAAGGAATGTCTGTTGAGGATGCTACTAACGCCATAATGAAATATATAGATGAATGCAAAAG
>DAHXOG010000010.1 GCA_027364995.1 Candidatus Mancarchaeum sp. | reverse complement strand
TACGTGGCTTTGATTCACGGAAGAGAACGCAACTCCACTGGGCGTTGCTGCAAAAGAAACCATTATAAGCGATAAGAAGGCAATTACGGATATTGAAACGTATTTTGTAATATTGTTGCGCATTTTTGCACCGTATAGTATGTATTTACCAATGTTTATATATGTTATTGTTTAGCACAAACGCATAAATATAACGCCTAATTTTATCTAGTAATGTTTATATGAAAAACCCAGTAGAAAAGCTAGCCATTGCGATAATCTCTAGTTATAAGGGCAAGGGCTTGGATATGGCTAAAGACGATGCCGTAGATATAGCTGAATATCTGCTTGGCTTTTTCGGCTATGGCACGGAGATAATAGACAACATGCTTGAAAATTATGACAGGGACATATTTTATTCCATGGAAGAGATAGGCATAGTCGATACCGTAAAGACCGTTGAGACGCTATATAATGGCAAGACGTGGAGGCTGAACAAATGGAGGATCAGAAATGATAATATAGAAAGGCTCATCGCACAAGACAAAAAACCCATACGCGAAGATGAGAATATTGAGGATTTTTATAGCAAGCTTTTCAGGGATTTGGAGAATAAAGAATCTGAAAATGGTGGATTGGGTTTATACAATAATGACTATGCATCAAGCGTTAAGCAGCATGAGGACATTGCAGGGCCTGGCGCCTTAAAAGAGGAAGCTAAAGAGGAACACAGCAAGGATGCCAATGTGCAGATTAACGGCTCTAAATATGTAACAAATGGAAAAATTGAGGAGATCCTTTCCATATTTACCATGATGCTTGGCTCGAGCATAAAACCATTGATATACATCTGCATGGAGTATCCAGTAGAATACACCAGGCCTATGATAGCAAAGCGCATGGCTGATATTTTAAATACAAAAATCAGTAAGATCGATAAGCACATAAACATAAAATCTGTGATGGAAAGCCTTGTTTCAATAGGAGCCGTAGAAAGCAGTACAAAGGTGCATGATGGCAATGATATTACGGTTTATTCAAAACCCGAATCACATGAAATCTTTGATTTTATATCCGCCCACGGAATAATGGCAATGGCCAACCATTTGACAGGGGTAGGGCTTACATTAGATGACATATTTTCAACTTCGGTGGCCCCTGGCCAGCGTGTTGCGCAGGCACACAATATTTTTGGATTGATAAAATTGCTGGCGGAAAATCCTGGATCCGAGTTCCAATTGCACGAGATACAAAATATATTGGATAGCAAAAGCGTAAGGCATGAGATTAGGACAAAGTTTTCTGAAAAGCATATTCTGGATTATAATTCCAGTCCGAGCTCGGGCATTAGGAAACCGGCATCGTATGAGATAATGAGAAGCACAAGCTTTGCGGAACTCGTAGAGAAAGGCTTTATTAGCAGGCCGAATACCGCAAGAGTATTATCGAAAGCCATTGATTTTATTAATAAGAACACTGGAAATGAGGTAAGCAGGCATGACATAGCAAAAGTCTCGGGAGCTGATTTAGACCAGTCATCAAAATATTTGGTTATGCTATCAAAAGCCGGAATCCTTAAACGCAATGTTGTATGGAATGAGAAGCGTTCGTCGATAAGGGCAAATGATAATACATTGCTTGTATGGGACAGTGCATTGGCTTGGCTTTATGATATAGCATTGGAATCTCATAGATACAGCAATAATGGCATGAAAATCTATGAAGCCATACAAACTGCCATAAAAAGCGATAGAAATTACCAAGGCATTAAAGCATACACTGAAAGCACTGAGTTGCTTGATGATGCAAGGACGGTTTTTGAAATGCACGATAAAGCCAGGAAAAAGAGGGTAAGAAACACGGATGTGGAAAAGCAGATATTAAACTCTGTGGAAAAAGGCAGGAATAGGGTTTATGAGATAAAGAAAGAGCTTGAATACCATGGTCTGTCTTACGAAGGCACACGATGGCACATAGAGCAGATGCTTAGAAAGGGAATTTTGAAGAAGGATAAAAAGGCCAATAGGATTAAGTCCGGCTAGAATAAGCAGTGCCGCTTTACATGGTGCTTATCCCATTGCCATTATGGATATTCTGCTTTAGCGACATGATTGGGCACGGGATTGATATGATCTTTAATCCCTGCTTTGACAATGCATATTTGGTGCGTACTCCACTCTCGTTAGTTGTTGATTTAAGCACTATGCCGTTTGCTGTTAGTTTTTTAAGTATGGATGACAGCGTTTTGGGGTTTAGCCCTGAAATGTGCAGGATATCGTTATAATACATGCCGTCCTTTGCGCTGCTAAGTAGTGCCATTATGCTGTATTGCCAGTTTGATTTTATAATTGACAGAACGGACTCTCTGGCATTATTGTTATTTTCTAGGAATGCATTAAAGTAACAGATATCCGAATCGCTTGTTATTGCGTATCCTGCACCCTTTTTAATATAACCACCAGCTTACCTTAAGTAAGTTATGTATTTATACGCTCTTATTCCCGTATATGTATGTGATAAATATGGCATTTGTTGATTCTTTGGCTGTAATGTTGCTTGCGGCAGGAGCTAGCGCCGCTATCATAGCGTTGTACTTCATAATGGTTGTAAGACAGAAAAAGAGCATACAAAGCTTGGCTGTCCCAATGCTTATGCTTGGAATATTCGATGCTGTAAGCGGCTTCGTCATGTCTTTCACATGGCCACTCCCTGGCGCGTATAACATACTGTTCGGGGATCCGATACTGTTTTTAGGAATCATAATGGTCTCTGCTGCAATAATGATATTCAAGAACATGGACTTTAAAGTGCTTTCAGGGCTGGGATTCTTATTGGGAATATACATACTTATTGAGGCATTCGGGATAATAAGCATACCTGGTTTGGAAACAGGATTGGACAAAGTGCTTGCAGTAGGATTCTATGTGTTTGCAGGCCTTTCAGGACTGCTTTCACCTATGGTATATTTGAACCCAAAGACACAGGGAGGCAAGTATGCGTATTGCCTGCTTGCAGCGCTATTGATTCTAACGGCATTAGCAGCATTGGTAATAGGCTATGGGGCAGTATACAGCCACCTGTTAGCACCGCCATAAATCATTTTCTTATTTTTATTTTTTTTCTTTTCTTTCTTTATATCTATTTTTTACTGTTAGCCCTTAATGGTACGCATACTGTAAAGGTTTTTATATATTAATGTTATATAATGTTGTAACATTAAAATATATAGTGAATGCATGGCAAAACAAGAGAAGGAGAAGCGCAAATATACTACAATAACAATACCGACGCCGCTATTTGACAGCATAAGCAAGCGCATAGAAAAGACAGGGTTCTCTTCGGTATCTGATTATGCTACCTATGTTTTGAGAGAGACTACTGCGGAGCTTAATGCATGCAAAAAGGGCAAGCAGAACGAAGACAGCGAGGTCGTAAAGAAGCTTAAGGCGCTTGGCTATATACAATGATGGCACATTGATGATAATCCATACATATTGTTGCAAGTTGGTTATATGATAGAGCAAAATTTAAGTGAGTTGGAAGGAAAAAGCGTATACATATTAAGGGAGGCTAAGGAGCGCTTCAAGAATATCGCTGCGTTATGGAGCATGGGCAAGGACAGCACAGCGATGCTTGCGCTTGCCAGGAAGGCATTTATGAACAAGGTTCCGTTCCCCGTAATACACATAGACAACGGAATAGATTTCCCTGAGACCTACGAATTCAGGGAGAAGCTGGCGAAACAGTGGGATCTGGACCTTATAGTGCAGAAAAGCGAGATAAAGCCCGAAGTATCGGGATATGCATGCTGCGGGGCAAACAAAACCCAGGCTCTGAAAAAGGTGATGAAAGAATACGGGTTCGACGCGCTTATAGTCTCAATAAGGAGGGACGAGCACGGAATAAGGGGGAAGGAGCGTTACGTATCGCCCAGGACAAAGGAGTTCAAGTGGAATTACAAGGAGCAGCCTGCGGAGCTCTGGAACGACTATTGGAGAAAACCGGAGAAGGGAGGCCACATAAGGATACATCCTCTCCTGGATTGGAACGAGATTGATATTTGGAATTATATCAAAAAGCAAAGGATCCCGATAAACAGCTTATACCTCGCAAGGAATGGCATGAGGTACAGAAGCCTTGGATGCACGCATTGCACCGTGCCTGTAGAATCCAATGCTGACAGCATAGACAAGATAATAAAGGAGCTCAAGAGCACTAAAAAAGAAGAGAGGAGCGGCAGGGAACAGGATAAGGAAACGGCCTATATAATGGAGAAGCTCAGGGCACTGGGCTACATGTGAGGTTGTTGCATGCACATTGAACAGATAACGCTGCTCGGGCACAAAGACCACGGCAAATCGACTCTCATAGGCTCCTTATTGATGAGCACAGGCTCATCGACGGAAGAGCGCGTCAACGATGCGAAAAAGACGAGCAAGAAGTTAGGCAGGAGGTTTGAGCCTGCTTACATCCTTGATGCTTTCTCGGAAGAGAGGGAAGGCGGACTTACAATAGACACAGCAAGGGCCCAGATAAAGTACAAGAACAAGGCCTTCGAATTCATAGACGTGCCAGGGCATGAGGAGCTCATAAAGAACATGCTAAGCGGAGCCGCATACGCCAAAACAGCCGTGCTTGTAATCTCGGCGGATATGGATGAAGGAATAATGGCGCAGACGAAGAGGCACGTGTTCATAGCGAAGATGCTTGGCATAGAGCACTTTATAATAGCGGTAAACAAGATGGATGCAGTGCAATATGATCAAAACAGGTTCTACAGCATAAAGAGCGAAATAGAGCCATACCTAGACAGCATAGGCTTGCATAAGCAAAAGGTAAACTTTGTTCCGATATCCGCTTATAAGTCGGAGAACCTGGTTTCAAAATCCGAGAATATGTCATGGTATAGGGGCAAGCCATTGATGGATCTGCTCGCTACGTGCTATAACAAAAACGGAGCAAACGACAATTACGTGAGGGCGATAATACAGGGTACAATAGATACTAAAAATGGCGTTGCGTACACCGCAAAGATGCTTAGCGGAAAGATTGAAGTCGGCTCCAAGGTAAAAGTGCTTCCAGCGAATAAGAATGTGGTTATAAAAAGCCTTTATGTTAACGGAAGGGTAGCCAAAAGCGCAACGAAAGAGGAGAATATAGCAATAGATATGGCCGCAGACACCGGCAATATCAATGGCAATATGAGGGGCT
Source organism: Candidatus Mancarchaeum sp. (assembly GCA_027364995.1). Classification (GTDB taxonomy): domain Archaea; phylum Micrarchaeota; class Micrarchaeia; order Micrarchaeales; family Micrarchaeaceae; genus Micrarchaeum_A. Next base: position 9,241 of record DAHXOG010000010.1, on the reverse strand, counting down.
CCATAATAAGCAATTCAAACCGCACAAAGGCGGCCAGGATGGTAAGCGTAATGATGTTTTTCGTGAAGCCCATAAAGAACAAGGTAGAGCTCAGGTTCAACGGAAACGCAGTAGAGGGCACAGTAAGGATAGACAAGGTTTTGGACACCACAACAGGCACAGTAAAGGATGACGTGAAAATGCCTTTGGAGCTGGATGCTGGAGAATGTGTGATAAGGCTCAAGGACAAGGTTGCATTGGAAGAGTTTTCAAGCTTCAGGGAGCTGGGCAGGTTCGTTTTCTACAGTGGGAACGAGTTCTCCGGAATAGGCATTGTAGAGAAGGCGATCGGCTGAACCCTGCATTATTGCGTTGTAATATAATGGATGTATAAATGAGAATAAGAAGCGCGGATCTGGTAACATACCTCAGGACTGCATTGATAATAGCGCTTGCGTATCTTGTAATAGTAAGATTCAACGCGTTCATAATAATATTCCTGCTAGCAGTAGCAATGCTTTCTGATGCAATAGATGGATATTTTGCAGTAAGGGAAGAGAGCAATGGCAAGATAGGATTTATCACTTATGTAAGGGCCGCAACTGGAAACAAGAAGGAATGGGACATAGTGCATAAGATAAAGCAGAAGGCTTCCGAATCTGCACCGTATGGCCCAAGGATAGACATCGCAGGGGACAGGATAAGCGAATATGTTCTTTGGGTAACGTTTACGTATCTTGGCATAGTGCCGCTTTTCGTATTGTTCATAATCATAATAAGGCATTCGTTTGCTGACGCACTGCTAGGTGCAAAGGGCACATCCTCGAAAATGCATTCCAAAATAGCAAGGGCGTTATACGCCTCCAATGCAAGCAGGGCCGGCATACAGATAACAAAATTCGTTACATTCGCGTACCTTACGCTGGTGTATGTGCTTGAATATCCACTGTGGATCGGCTACATATTAATAGGCATACTGACCGCTTACATCCTTATAAGGGGAATCGCAGAAATATACGAGGCTACGCATGGCTGATATGCATTTGCATTTCAGAGCTTAATGAAATGGGCGCAAGCTTATGCTCGGCACATAAGACGCATTTGTAATATAGCGCTTTGTTAAATCCTGTTTTATCTGTATGTAAGGTTAAGCCGTTGCCGCGAATCTTACTGTAATTTATATCTATGCTCTTAAAATTGTTTATAGATTTGATGAGCCTCAGTAGAAAGGATACAGCATATCTTGTTCTTGAGGACGGTCTTGTTTTTGAAGGTTATTATTTCGGCCATAAGGGCTTAGCCAATGGCGAGGTTGTATTCACTACAGCCATGAACGGTTATGTCGAATCGCTTTCTGATCCCTCTTACAAAGGGCAAATACTTGCAATGACGCATCCTTTGATAGGTAATTACGGTGTGCCGAAAATAATCAGGGAAAAAGGTATATTGAAAAATTTCGAGTCCGGAAATATACAGGCATCTGGATTAGTGCTTGGCGAGATAACCGATGGCCATGAATGGAATTCCGAAAAAACGCTTGATGAATGGCTCAGGGAGGAGCGTATCCCGGGAATAGCAGGCATTGACACAAGGGCGTTGACGCTGCATATCAGGGAACATGGATCCATGCCAGGGGTCATAACGAATAACAAGGACGCAAAGGGCTTCGATGATTACGAAAAGATAAATTTCATGAAAAGCGTTTCCGTGAAAAAGCCAATATTTTACGACAATGAAGGTCCTACACTGGCAGTAATCGATTATGGAATGAAAGAGGGCATATTGGACTGTCTGCATTCCATGGGATATTCGATTGCAAGGATGCCTTACGATTCCAGCGAAAAAAAGGTGTTCTCCTACGATCCTGTTGGAATAGTGCTTTCCAATGGACCAGGCAATCCGCTTTTGCTTAAAAAAGAGACAGAAACCGTTTCGAATTTGCTAGAGCATGGGATACCGACATTAGGCATATGCTTGGGTCACCAGCTCATAGCAATGTCGCAGGGCATGGAAATACATAAAATGCGATTTGGGCATAGGGCGATAAACAAGGGAGTAATCGATTTAAGAAACGGGAGATGCATGGTAACTACACATAACCATGGATATGCTGTTGCAGGTGATATACCAAAGCACGTCAAAATTTCACACATATCGTTAGACGATAAGACTATTGAAGGCATTCGGATAGACAGCCTAAACGCAATAAGCGTTCAGTTCCATCCGGAGGCAAGGCCGGGGCCCAACGACGGTTTTAGGGTATTTGAGGAATTTGACAGCATGGTTAAAAACAGCACACGCTCCCGTAAGGCGGGAAAGCTGACTTTACATGGGTGATGCAATGGCAAAAAAACTTCCCAGAAAGGTGCTTTTGATAGGCTCTGGAGGCATAAAGGTAGCAGAAGCCGCGGAATTCGATTATAGCGGATCCCAGGCATTGCAGGCTCTCAGAGATTTGAAGATAAAGAGCATAGTAATGAACCCGAATATAGCCACGGTGCAAACGAGTTACACGATGGCAGATTCCGTATACATACTGCCGATATCATTTGAGTATATTAAAAGGGTCATACTTGCGGAAAAGCCAGATGCGTTGTTGTGCGGGTTTGGAGGGCAGACTGCCTTAACCGCCGGACTTGAATTATGGGACAGCGGATTCCTCAAGGCGAATGGTGTTGAGTTCGTAGGCACTAACCCAAGCGGAATAAGAAAGGCGCTTGCAAGAGCCGATTTCCAGAGGCTTATGCGCAAGGAAAAAATTCCCGTTCCACCGAGCTTCGGCGTCAAAAACGCAGAGGAGGGCATAAAAGCAGCGAATAGCCTGGGATTTCCGGTAATATGCAGGGTAAGCTTCAACTTAGGAGGCAGGGGATCTTTCGTAGCTTACAATATGGAAGAGTTCAAGGATTCGATAAACAAGGCTTTCGCGCAAAGCGGTACTGGCGAGGCGCTCGTGGAGAAGTACCTCAACGGATGGAAGGAATTGGAGTACGAGGTAATGAGGGATATTGACGGCAATTCAGCAATAATTGCATGCCTTGAGAACATTGACCCAATGGGTATCCATACTGGTGAATCCGTAGTTGTTGCACCTGCACAGACATTGGATAATCATATATACCAAAGGATGAGGAGCGTTGCCATTCGAGTAGCCGATGCAATAGGCCTTGTAGGAGAGTGCAATGTGCAGTTCGCGCTGGATCCGAACTCTTACGACTTTTATGTTATAGAGACAAATCCAAGGATGTCAAGGTCTTCCGCGCTTGCAAGCAAAGTGACAGGATATCCTATAGCTTATGTCGCGACAAAGCTGGCGCTCGGATTTAGAATGCACGAGCTTAGCAATGAGATTTCCAATAGCACTAGCGCTTACTTCGAGCCCAGCCTTGATTACATAGCGATAAAAATACCGAGATGGGACATACAGAAATTCGAGAGGGTCGATCAAAGCCTAAGCAGCGAAATGAAGAGCATAGGAGAGGTAATGGGCATAGGGAGGAATTTCGAAGAGGCCATGCAAAAGGCCGTCCGCATGCTTGATATAGGAGAACATGGCATCGTAAGCGTGAACTCTAAAATAACATCCATTAAGAGAAACGATGCACTTGATGCATTGAGAAACAGGAAACCTTATTGGTTCCTTTATGCAGCCCAGGCATTCATTGAGGGAGCCAGCATTGATGAGGTGGAAGGCGTTACAGGAATAAACAGGTTTTTCATAAGCAAGATTTACGGAATAGTAAAGGATTATATTAACTTTAAAGGAGCAAGCGCGTCAGAGAAAAGGGTTATGCTTAATTACATGCTTAGGAAGGGATTCTCTGAAGCACAGCTCAAATGCGAAATGGAAAGCGAGAAGCCAAAGCGCATAGATACGCTTGCGGGGGAATGGCACTCGAATACGAATTACATGTATTTGACAAAGAATGCAGATTCCTGCGAAAGCGATTTCGGGGATATACAAGGCAAAAAGGTTTTGGTATTGGGTGCGGGATGCTTTAGGATAGGGGTATCCGTAGAGTTCGATTACGCTACTACAATCATAGGCAGCATAGCCAAAAGCAGGGGTTACTCTGTTGCGACGCTGAATTGCAATCCTGAAACGGTATCAACGGATTGGAACCGTTCCGATATGCTATTTTTTGACCAGCTAAGTGCAAAGTCCATAAACTCAATATCGAAAAGCACGAATATAAAGGATGTAATAATATTTGCAGGAGGGCAGATAGGGAACAATATCGCAAGCGAGCTGAGCAGGAATGGCATGCGTATAATAGGGAGTGATTCAAGATCAATAGCAATGGCCGAGGACAGGGAATCGTTCTCGAGAATAACAGACGAGTTGGGCATAAAGGAGCCAGAATGGCAGAAGGTAACTTCCATTAAGGATGCAATAGCTTTCGCCGAGCGAATCAAGTATCCTGTGTTGATAAGGCCCAGCTTCGTGCTTAGCGGATCTTCCATGGGGGTTGCAAATAATGAGAGCAAATTAATCGAAAGGATTTCCAAGATCGAGAACATTTATAAGAAAAAGCCCATAGTGATATCGAAATTCATAAAAAATGCCGAGGAGGCAGACATGGATTGCGCCGCGGATGGGAATGCGGCAATCGGCATACCTATGTTCCATATAGAAAAGGCAGGCATACACAGCGGGGATTCGACGATGATGATTTTCCCTTCGGACTCTGAAGAGATGAAACCCAGAATTCGTGTATTGCAGGAAATGAAGGATGATGTCATAAAGCTCGTGAAAAGGCTTAACATAAAGGGCCCGTTCAACCTGCAGTTTGCACTGAAGGACAATAATGCTTATGTTATAGAGTTGAATCTCAGGGCGAGCAGGTCAATGCCTTTCAGCTCCAAGGGCTCGGGGTTTGAGCTCATGGAATACGCCATGCATGGCAGCATCAGCCAGTTCGACTGGAAAGGATTTTATGAGCCGCGCATAAAGGCTTATGGTGTAAAATCTCCGCAGTTCTCGTGGGCACAGATGAAAGGGGCGTATCCTGCATTGGGTCCAGAAATGCACAGCACGGGAGAGGTAGCTGCCTTTGACAGCAATATCAAAGCCGCATTGCTCAAGAGCTGGCTTTCTGTGCAGCCTAACAGGTTGCCTTTGAACGCCGCATTGATATATGGCAATAATGCAGACATTATAGGCAATGAGATGAGGAGATGGAACGACGGGCTGCATTTATACTCATTAGACAGCTCAGTTGATGGCTTAAAGGATGGCGCAAAAAAGCTTAGCATAAATGATGCCATAAAAATGATAAAGATAAATGCCATAGACGCGGTCTTTACGGATGGAGATATGCCAGAATACGATTACGGGATAAGAAGGGCGTGCGCAGATTTCAATGTGCCTATAGTGCTGGATTCCGATTTGGGAACTGAATTGTCGAAAAGCTTAGGGGCAACGACAGAGGCCTATGAGCTAAGGCATTACAGGTAATTAATGAATTTGCATACATGTGCTTTACGAATCGCAAAGGCTTTTATTTTATGGTTTCTTGGTAATAGTGTTTAATCGTAATAAAATGGTATTAATGGCGCGAAGTAATAGGCGTTTAAGCAAGAATAAGAAAAAGGCAGTAAAAGCAAAGTCAGAGTTTAAGAGGAAGCCGAAACTAGGGTCAGCCTTGATAGTGATATCAGGATTTATCGCGATAGCCGCGAGCATTATTCTCGGTTATATCGCATTCTCAAGCGCACCCTATTTGTCGTTAGCAGATATGGGTTTTGGAATAATAATAGGCGTTGCCATACTGGCAAGCGGTGCCAATTCTTATACGTTGAAAAGGGAAAATTCCGAAAAATGGGGCGTTATCGCCTTGGTGCTCTACATTGTAGAAATACCTAGTTTTTGGGGATTTGGAGCAGGATTCCTGATCGCCTTGGCCGGGACCATAATATTGTTGAGGCATGGGCGTTGAGGCCTACCATCGCTTTACCTTATCGTATATGTATCCCTTTACTGAATCCGGAAACAGCTTTCCGAACCTGGATCTAGAAAGCCTGAATCCCAGCGTAGCTATCAGCATTTGAGGGACCTGCTTATGCAATATCAGCCTTGAGCCCTCGTTAACTTGGTTATATTTTATCGGGAATTCTTTTATTCTGAATCCGTATATTTTTAAGGAATACAATAGGTTTATGTCGAAGCTCATATCCACTATTGAAAGGCTTGAAAGTATGCTTTTTACGGCGTTGTACCTGAACAGCTTTGCGCCGCATTGGGTGTCGCTGTAATCCAACCCGAAAAGCAACCTTATAAGCATGTTATACCCCCTGCTTGCTATAAGCCTCGATAACGGCAGATGACCGTATATTGAACTGCCATTTATATACCTTGATGCTATAATACCGTCGAATCCCTTATGCTTTTGCAGATAATTTAGCATTTTAGTTATTTCAGACACGTGCACTGCGTTATCCGAATCCACGAATCCTATTATGTCGGATTTGCTGGATTTCCTTACAGCCATGGAGAATCCTTTTATTATTGCCCCGCCCTTGCCCAGTCTTTTTTTTGTATATATCTGCAATATCCTCTTATTGCCCTTGGCTACGCTGCGTATTATGCGGTTTGTCTTGTCCGTAGATTCCGATACTATAACTAGATATGGCTCTATGCCTTTGCTTCGAAATAAGGTTTGGTAATTTTTTAATGTTTCCAGTATTCGCTTTTCTTCATTATATGCCGGTATTATTATGAATACTTTCATTATATTGCCTGTTTATCTTGCAGCGGTGTTGAAAAACAGCCTGGCATTATTTGAAAATGATTCCATGTCAATTTTTTTTATGGAGTTTAGAGCGGCATAGCCATTGTAGTATATGCTCCTTAAAGTTCTGATTGTGTCACCGTTGTTTGCAATTACAAGCACTGAAGCAAGAATCCTGCTCATCATCTCAATCTGGTCTGTGTTTGACTTATCATACATATTATTCAGAAATTTTTCAAACGAGTCGGATAGTATATTTTCATACGTGTAGATAATTGTTGATAAAAGATTTTGGATATCGATCAATTCGGACTTTTTGAATATGTTTGGAGCTATAGTTGCAGACTTGTTTTCATCTTCTGAAGCCTCTGCCCCGAACAGGCTGGAAAAGCTCATGATAAGTATATTTTCAATAGAATAATTTGATGGAATATCATTATCATGTATTGAGCGCTTTGCCATTTTTTCTTTATAATAGTGGAATCCAATTATCCCATTAATCACATACTTTAGGAAATTTTCGTCGATTTTAATGCCGTGTATAGCTATTGTATTTTCTGATACGTCGTATTTGACATATGGTTCCGCGTCCGGTTCCGAAACTGTTATTTTGGGCTTTATGCTTAGCAGCTTTTCTGGATCCTCGCCAAGCATTAATGAGAGTTTCATTATTGAAGCGTTAAGAATGCGCTCTGAATTGGTGTGCACCTCCTTTTTATTATTGCCCGTAATGGTTGGCATATTAATCGCCCCTAATAAAGCAATTAGCAATTGAGTTTATATACATAAATCTTTTGCGGAATGGATGGCTGTGAGTAGTTGAACACCATTTTGAACCCTGAAGCGTTAAACTTGGACAATATGCCATTGCTTGGGTTATCCAGATAGGCATACGATACATTGTACCTTTCGGCGGTCCTGCAGCTTGCATTGTTTATTATGCTCTCGGTAGCGCTTATCATGGTTTGGGGAGGATATTTGTAAATCCCGCCTACATACTGGCCTATTGATATTAGAGTATCGCGCATTGCGACGCTTGAAACAGGATTCCTGAATGCGTCGTAGTCGTTTAACACGAATATTGAATTTGTCGGCGTATTGTTTAGTATATATGATGAAGCAGCCAGCTCCGCGTTTGTTAGTAAGGGCTGCTTGAATGCAAAGACGTCATGGACAAAGAATAACGGGAAGTTTATGACTACCAATGCCACAAGTATTATGCCAACAACCGCACCGATTTTTCCTTTTTTCCATAATCTATCGACTAGATATGCCATGAATATGCATAGCATGAGGAATATGTATATGAACATCTTGTTCGAGTCTGCCGAGTTTGGCTGCGGAGTATAAACCGTTACAAATACCCACAGTGCGAAGAACGGCACAAAGAACATCTTAGAGTTCCTCTTGGCGTAATACAGCCCAATTAGGCCCAGTATTACAGGTATGCCTGCGACCTGGAGCCAGAAGAATATTATGTTTTCAAAACTGAAAATAAATGTTATTAGCGAATTGTTCGCATGTATCATAAAATTTTGATAGATGAAATACGACCAGTTGGACTGGCGCTTTTGGGAATCCATGTACATGAACTCCATTATCCCTATTACCGCGAACGGTATTGCCGTAAGCACTATATTGTAAAGGTTTTTTAGCCTGCCTTTCCTGAAAAGCACGTATATGAGCGTGAAGGCCGCAAGCATTACCACCATGACCACGCTTTCGGCATTTGCCAGAGGCATCAACCCTGCCAATACGCCCAGAAACAGATATTCCTTTACGCCAAATTTCTCTTCGGCGAAGAATGCCTGATATACGATGTATATGACAATCAAGGCCAGTGGCAGCCCGAGCATAAGGTCCCTCTGCGCCAAAAGCATGCTGTTTATTATGCTTGTCCAATAGCTCGTTGGTATCTCGGACATTTTGAGGACAGAGTATATCAGCGTCGGTATTGTGTTATGAGGCTGCGGCAGGTAGAATAGGTGTGCAGGCTGGAATAATGGCGTTATCTGCTTTATGAATGGGAAGTCCAATATCTTTATGAATCCAACGCCGCCGAACCAGAACATTATTGAAGCCATTATGGATATGCGTGTGCTTTTCGATATTGCATACGCCACCATCATGCTGAGCCATACAAAGGAGAATATCAGCATGACGTCGGGAAGCAGTATCGAATCGACTATGCCCAGCCCCGTCCTGTGAAGCATGCCCATATACAAATCGCTCATGAATGGGAACACGTTCATTGTGCCTATTGTAAACAGGTATTTTGGAGGGTAGCTCCCGTATGCTACTGAATAGCCTATGCCAACATGGTAAAGCGCATCGGAGCACGATGCGTCTATGCAATAGATGCCATTGCTATAATGACCGGTGCCGGCCACGAATATTATCGCTATTATAACCGTTATTGCTATTGCTGATATCCATGCCCATTTCGGCAATGATGTCAAAGGCTTGCCCAGTATTAACTTTGGCTTGTGCAGGCGCCTTGGAGCATTAGCATGCTTTTCCTTATCGCGAAA
>DAHXOG010000109.1 GCA_027364995.1 Candidatus Mancarchaeum sp. | reverse complement strand
GGTAGCCATCTCGAATTTAAAAATGTTGTTATAAATGGAGTATGTCAAATTTTCGTTGCAAATCTGTGATTTTTGATTTAATGACCGCAATTATGAAATGCCACGGTCAAATCGTATTTCAATCATGTACCTCAGATTCTTGGAATCAGGCGTGTAGTTATAGCAACCAACTTGATGTTTTTATCAACGCCAACTGACATAGGCTTTGTGGCGCTGAATACCAGGATACCTTGTAAGCTCAACGCCTCAACAGGAATGATCGAAAAGGGTAATATCGATCACTGTGATAATCGTAAGTTGCAAATGTCAAACGTATACATTGTCTCAGCGAAGAGGACTCCAATTGGTAAATTTGGAAAATCCACTGTGAAATTGCGTGCTCCTGAACTCGGAGCTGCGGCAATCAAAGGTATCATAGCTGATTCGGGGGTTTCCCCGGACAGAATTGAGGAAGTTATAATGGGGAATGTCATTCAGGCCGGTGTTGGTCAGAACCCTGCGGGGCAGGCTTCAACCCTTGCAGGGTTAAGGGACGAAACCACAAAGTATACCGTTAATGTTGTCTGCGCTTCGGGAATGCTTGCCATTGAATCCGCCTACAGGGAGATAAAGCTTGGAGAGCGTGATCTCATTGTGGCTGGAGGTATGGAAAGCATGTCCAACTCACCACTAATAATTCCTCCTGATTTCAGGTGGGGACCCAAGCAGCTTCTATACAAGAACATGAAAATAGAAGACACTATGCTTAAGGACGGATTGATGGATTCGTTTTACTTTGAGCACATGGGAGTATCTGCAGAATCCACTGGCAAGAAATACGGTATAACGAGGCAACAGGCGGATGAATTCTCTGTAAGAAGCCAGGAATTTGCGTACAGGGCAACCACTACCGGGGAATTTTCCAGGGAAATAGTAACCCTTGACCAGATTTCAAAGGATGAGGGTATCAGGAAGACGAGCGTCGACGATTTGCGCAAACTACAGCCGGCTTTTGACCGGAACGGCATATTGACAGCAGGTAACTCATCACAACTTTCAGATGGGGCTTCCGCAGTCCTTGTCGCTTCTGAAAAGGCAGTGAAGGACTATGATCTGAAACCCATTGCGGTAATAACGGGCTATGAATCTGCATCCTTGAACTCGCGGGACTTTGTCGAGGCCCCGATACCAGCTACCAGAAAACTGCTAGAAAGGCAGGGGAAGGACATTGGATACTACGATCTGGTTGAACACAATGAGGCTTTCTCCATCGCATCACTTGTTGTCCAGAAGGAGCTTTCCATTCAGGATGAGAGATTCAATGTAAACGGCGGTGCCATTGCAATCGGTCACCCTCTTGGGAACAGCGGTTCGAGAATAGTGGTGACACTGATAAATGCCCTCAGGTCAAGGAAATTGACAACCGGGCTGGCAACAATATGCCATGGCGGCGGAGGCGGGCATACTATGACTCTTGAACTTGT
>DAHXOG010000108.1 GCA_027364995.1 Candidatus Mancarchaeum sp. | reverse complement strand
GAAACGCAGATAGTTGATGGGAAAAAGCAGGAGATAGTTAGGGAGGGCAAGCTGGATGCACAGGAAAAGGTACTTTATAAGACAATGGTAAAGGACATAAAGAAAAACACAAGCCCTACAAGGATCAGAATCAAGAAGTTCATGCGCTGGTGGGCCATACACGTGTCATGATGACAAGCAATGCTTGGCTCAAAAATATTCTCGGATTCGGGATAGCAAATTTGTGCTTGCATAGCGTTTATTTAGCTTTTTTGAGCAGGCGCAGGTAGCTGTCGTATCTTTCTTTTGATATTAGGCCATCTTTTACAGCTTCTTTAACTGCACAATGGGGTTCATGCGAATGGGTACAATCCCTGAACTCGCAGTCTGCTGCAAACTTTGTGAATTCAGTGAAATAAAGACGCAACGAACCTGAATCTATGTTCCATAGCTCCAATGAGCGTATTCCTGGGGTGTCAATTAGCGATGTTGATTCATCCATAAGATGAAGGGATGTAGAGGTTGTTGTGTGCCTCCCTTTTCCGGATTTTGAGCTTACCTCGTTGGTAGGCATGATCTCTTTTTTGAGCAATGTATTTATCAGTGTAGATTTTCCTACGCCGCTATTACCTACAAGTACGCACGTATTTCCTTTTAAATGGGAAACTAGATTTTCGATGCCTTCATGCGTCTTATTTGAAACGCCGATTATTGGAAAACCTGAATCCTTATATATCGATAGATCAGGCATGGGCGCTAGGTCTGTTTTGGTAATGCACAGCAATGGGCTTATGTTGCCGTATTGGCACATTATAAGGTACCTGTCAATCAGCCCCGTACGGAAAGGAGGCTTAGTAGTTGAAGCTACGATTACCGCTATATCTATATTGGCTGCAATAATATGCTCCTCTGCCTTTGCAATGGATGTTTTTGTTGCGTCGATGCTTATTCTAACAAGCTTAGAATGGCGCTCTACGATCCCAAGTATTTCAATATTTTGGCCTGAAGCGTTAAATACGACATAATCGCCTATGGCCAATTTGCCGAGCATTGATTTTTGCTCTTTGGACTCTGCAACACCGGAAATAAGCTTACCACCGCTAATGATGAAATATGTATAGTATTCGATCTCGGCAAGCACACCTACTGAACCATACTCTTTGGCTTCGTTAGGGCTGTATGTTGTGAGTTCTTCACCATCAACAGAAGCCGTTTGATTTTCAGATTTGCCAGAGGCGTTGCCTATATCCTTATTGCGCTTGAACCTGTGCCTGTTTCTCTGTCTCTTGGCATACTTGTCCGAGTCAGGATATTCATTATAAAAGTAGTTATCTTCCATGCTAAAACACTACATATTATTATAAGTTATTGTGGCTGCTGATGAAATATCGTCAGGCCTTAGCCGGGAGTTGAACCCGAACTTGAAGATCCACAGTCTTCCGTGCTAACCGTTACACCACTAAGGCGCGCTTAAATATTATGCCCTAATATTATTTATCCTTACGCATTTATGGTTTTATGTGCGCATATGATTGACCACATCATGAGGCCAATAATTGTTTACCTCGTAGTACAATAGAAAGATTTAAATATAACGTGAAAATT
>DAHXOG010000107.1 GCA_027364995.1 Candidatus Mancarchaeum sp. | reverse complement strand
CAAGAGGCGCAGGAGGAGGTGCCGGTTTCAGGGCTTCCAGCTCATCTGCCTCTTCAATAAGCTTATCCCCTGTTATAACTGTGCAGACACTGCTGCTTGCATTTGGCATAGCTATATTGATAAGCATAGCTGCCGGGCTTTATCCAGCGTGGAGGGCTTCTAAGGTAGATCCTATAATTGCACTGAGAAGCGAATGACCATATTGCAGTATAAAAGATAGGACCTAATCCTTTGCTACAATCAATTTAGCCGCCACTGCATAAACGCCAAGGTCAAAGGCCTCAGTCTCGGTGCAATTCATCAAGCATTCAAAATCTATGTAAAGCACATCTCCATTTTTTACTGCATAGGTACCGATCTTATCCTCGCGATTGGCACTATCGTACCTTTTTGCAAAATCCTCTTTGCTTTCATAATTGAAATAATGGACATCGCAATACTTCCCACAAGTCTTTTCGAAACCTTTTCTAAAATTCTTAAGGTTTTTTAACGCCTTTTTATTGTTGAATTCATTATATTCCACCAATACACCCAAATAAATTGGGGGTGTTCATTATATTTACACTTTTCATATGGTTTGACTATTGTATAATGTCATAATTCCATGTAAATACCATATCCAGAACGCTTCGTAATTTTCCTAGCGTAACCTATAATTACTGCGCATCAGCTTTAGGGTTTTATTCAATGTTGTATGGCCAAAGCTTATTGCTAGGACGGCAAATATCGGTATGGCGGTGAGCCCTGACAAGTGCACCAAGCTTACATTTAGATAGGAATAGATTATTACCAGCGCTACCGCTATAAATCCGATTCTTGCACTAATGGCATACACATAATTTCTTAACCTCTTCTTAGTCAAATGCTTATTCCTTAAGCTTGTCTTTATATTGTAATAAAGTTCAATTGACATAAAAACGGCAATAAAAAGACACATATCAAATCCTATTATCGAGGTGCCTGTGGCCACTTTTAGCCTTATGTCAACAAACTTGGAGAAGTACAAGTAGGACATTGCAGAAGCTATGTATGTTGATATTATCGCAGAAGCAAACACATAGCTCATTTTTATCTTGTTGCGTGTAATTCTGCTTATATGAGCAAAATAATAACCGGCAAAGTATATTAGAAATGCAACAAATACAAAATTAGAAGCAATCTCAACAAGTATGCCACCATGGATTGAGGCCAGGGCACAGTCTTCCAATGGGTTAAACGGCGCGGTAATAAATAAAAATATACTGTCTAAATTCGGATGCGCGCAACTCCCTTCGAATACAGAGACTAAAAGGTATAGTACAACGAATAGTATAACGTACTTGTAGGCACTATTAGAATAACTAAAAGACCTGTTAAAATGCCCTGCATCAGTCTTCATACGTCCACTTCAAAAGCTATACACAACCGTATTATAATTAACGGATTAACATTAAAAAATAAAGGTGTAAGAAACGAACTTTACTGGAACGCTGTTAGATCCGTATATGGATCCGCAGATGCCTAAAGCCAATTCTATAGAAAACGTTATCGAAAAGGTTATATACGAAGCGGTAATCGATGATAGGGAATTTGGAGCCTTAACAAAA
>DAHXOG010000106.1 GCA_027364995.1 Candidatus Mancarchaeum sp. | reverse complement strand
TGTAGTTGAGCTTGCCTATGTCTATGCTTTCGGAATAGCTCTCCCCGGTTACGCTGATAAGGCATAGAACACCATTTATTGAAGGTAAATTCAGCGCACTGGCTACTGCTTTTGGGCTTCCAGTCAGCTCCATCGCTATATCTATGCGCTTGTTCAGCGCTGCAGGCAGCTTTTCTATTGGAACATTACTGGAATTAATGTGTGTTATGCCAATCTTCGAATATATTGCATCCTTTATCTCATTGCTTTCAGTCCTGTCAACTGATACGACATCCATGCCTTTAAGCTTCAATATCATGGCAGCAAATAATCCGACAGTGCCCGTGCCTAGTACAACCGCGCTTTTCGGTTGCCATACCATCCTTTTTTGGGCTTCGAATACCTGTTTTACCGCCTTTTCGGCTATGCTGAATGGCTCAAGCATTACTGCAACCTCCGATAAGCTATTTGGTATTTTAACCAGATATTCCGGCCTTTCCTTATAATATTCTGCCATATATCCGTCCATCCCCTTAATTCCGCGCTCGAGGTAATCACCTTTTATGCACATGTCAGATTCTCCATTCTTGCAATTTATGCAATCGTCAGGCCTTCGTACTGTTGCCACAACAATGTCTCCGACGCTTATGCCGTTGACTGCAGAGCCTATCTTCTCGACAGTGCCTATGGACTCATGCCCGGGTATCAGATAATTTTGACCCTTTGGGGCCATCCCATAAACAGCGCTGCCCAATTCTTTATCTGTACCGTCCAGGCCAAGCATGTTGACCTTTACTAAAACCTCATTTTCGTTTATTTCCAGAATTTCCACATCCTTTACCGCAAAACTGCCTTTTTGCATTGGTATTATTGTACCTGCTTTCATTGTTTTAGAACCCATTTCATCAACTTTTATTTAATTAAAAATACACGTGCCGGGGCGGCATCGCCATCATAATCAATCGGGATTCCGATAAATTTGTACCTGTCTGGCTTAATGCCTTTTAGGATTAATCCCTCATATATTAGTATATTATTTCTCAGCAACTTTTTGTGGACCGATATATCGCCCATATATTTTTCTATGCTCAAATAGTCTATTCCAACTGCATTAACCTTCTTTGATGAAAGATACTCTGCACCGCTTATCGAAAGGCTTGCATAATCCTTTCTGAATTTTTTATATCCATAAAGAGAGTTTTCGGTTTTAAGCAGTACTGTATCATTTGGCCTTATATCGAATTTGCTGAGCGCCTCTGCACTTATTATGGCTCCGGCTTTTGTTACATCAACAACAATGGCTGATCCCATAAACCGTTCTATTTTAACTTTTGAAATCTTCCAGCCATCGCTTAATGCGTGATATGCAGAATCAATATGCGTGCCTGTATGGCTTTCTATTGATATTACTGACTGATTCACCTTATTTTTAGAAATAGATTTTGATTTTTTTATATTGGGGCGAAGATTTTTCGGGTATACCAGCATGCCATTGTTTATTCCCATCGAAATATCTATGATCTTCATCAATTGCTTGTGCTAGTAAAAATATAAAAGGATTATATTTTTGTGATTATGGTACGATAAAATTAATGCTTAGACAAAAGCAACGATGTAAGCCCGCTTATATTTTTTATCGCTTATGCAAAGGAGTTTCTTTTATGGATTAAGTGCCGTATTGCTCTAAAATAGGTTATGCATTTTTCC
>DAHXOG010000105.1 GCA_027364995.1 Candidatus Mancarchaeum sp. | reverse complement strand
GCAGTTATTGACATCTACTCCATGGCTTATCTTGCATTTGCGATAGGGTTTTCACTGCTCAGGAGAAAAAAGCACTTTGTGAAATTTTCACTTGCAGCCCTTGCCGCAACCGCCATAATTGCTGCAATTTCGCTGGCATATATGTCATCGATTCCACTCATTGGGAATTCAATAATTGGAGAAGCGGTAAATGTTGGAATAGCCTTTGCAATAATATTCCCGACCACTGCCATTGCCGTATTTGGGTTTTATTTTATCCGCACTAGGCCTTTGAAGAAATATGCAAAGGGCATAGGCGCAATACTCCTTATAGTGGCAATAGCCCTTTTCTTTTACTACCAGTTGTACGGTTTTGGCTACAAGGGAGTGAATGCTGATGATGAAACGGTTCTTTCATATTATGCGTTCAAGGCCATGCAGGCAGGCCAAAATCCGTACGGCATAGGCATAAGCAATGTCCTAAAGCACAATTCGACCACATACGGCTTTACCCTGACAACAGAAAATAAGGTAGTTGGGTATCTCGATTATCCGGTGCTTTTCGTGCTGGCTTTGGCGCCATTTTATTATCTTGCACATGGTACCGCAAGTTCTATTATATACTCGGCAAATTCGGCGGCTTACTTGATATTCCTCATGCTTGCAATACTCTCGTTTGCCGCTGCCATAAGCAAGCAAAGGCTCAAAAACTTCAAGATGCTTCTGCCTGCAATCTTCGTTTTCATACTTTATTTCGTGCAGATACTTTCAGTTCAATACTTAATAATGGCCATTGCGCTGATAGCTGTATTTTACAGCATTGACAAATGGTACGCTTTCGTGGTTTTAGGAATAGCAGCTTCGCTGCAGGAGCTTCTGTGGATTCCAATACTTTTTGCCATTGTTTACATCGCAGCTTCCAGGGGGGTTATAAGGGGAGCCAAGGCTTCGATTGGGGCGATTGCAATATTCATTGTGATAAACGGGTATTTCATACTGGAGAATCCTGGAATTTACATAAGCCACATGCTGGCGCCAGTCAATGGCTATTTATTGCCGTTTCTGCTTTCGCCGATACCTTCGCTGCTGATGTTGTTTTATCCTGTGTCAATGCATGGGCTCGAACTGATATTTTATATTTCGATCGCAATGGGTGCGACAGTAGTTTATGTGGCCAGGAATAAAATGCTGGTTGCGTCTATGAGCCTGTTCGCTTACTTTTTCCTCTATCACACCCTAGCCGCGTACTTTGCGGTCTCGATAACGCTGCTATTCTTCATAATTGTAATGGAAACCAAAGAAACTACGGCAAAGCGGATTAAAAAACGGCGCGCACATAATCCAATCCCTGGGCAAAGGCTAAAGATAGGGTATGTCGTCCTGGCGGTGCTTGCGCTTGCCATGGTGGTGGTAATTGCGCATTCCCATTATTCTTATGCACACGATTTCGGTATTAGCGTTTCGTACGAAGGGATGTCAGCAAACGGGACTTATGCGATCCTTGGCATCTCCAATGGAGGAAATAAGGCCCTTAATGCAAGCGTGCTTGAAGTATATTCGACCAATTCAATAGAAGAGAACACCCTTGGACTCAGCGTTTCCCAGCCGGAATACATAACCAACATGAGCATTTGCAATACCTCGTGTATGGAGAGCAATTATATGAATTACAACATATTGGCACTGCAACCAGGGCAGGGTTATAGAGTC
>DAHXOG010000104.1 GCA_027364995.1 Candidatus Mancarchaeum sp. | reverse complement strand
TTGCATAAATGATTTTTTTATTGAGGAAAAAATGAGAAAAAGAGATTTTAAGTATAGTTCTCCATTCAGGGTTGTTCCATTTAATCTAATGCAGGTTAATTCTTCCCCAAAAATTGTGGCAATTGGAGAGTTGAATCTCTTATTAGGTTCATGACCTTTGCAGGATCACTTTTGAGTTTATTACTGCCCTTTCAGCCTTGGATATCCTATCCATGCCTATGGTTAGGTTTTTATAATAATTAACCTATCATTTACTATGCCAGCAGATGTGATAGAAGCCATGCAGACCATAGCAAGGGAAAGGAACTGCAGCCTTAAGGAATATGGCGAAGTGTACAGCATAAGGATCAACTCAGTAGGTGCGGCATTAGAATATTACATTAAAGATGCCCTCACTGGTACTTTCTATCTGGATGAAGCATCAAGGAGGGCCGAGTACAATAAAAATTTTGCGTGGCTTGGTAACCAGAATAATCCGCCGGATGCTATAGTAAGGGGTGGTGATGCCTTCGAGATTAAGAAGCTGCAGAGCCCAAGGAATATTATAGCATTGAACAGCTCCCCTCCAAAAGACATGCTCCACAGGGATGACAGCAGGATTGTTGAGGGATGCAGGAACTCTGATGGCTGGGAATGGCAACAAAAAGACATCTTCTATGCCGTCGGGTGGCTACAGGGTCCTCAGATCCGCAGCCTATATTTCGTGCAGGGATCATGCTATGCAGCATCAAGAGAGGTTTATGAAAACGTCAGCTCCAGACTTTCTGACAATATCAATGATGCAATATCATCATCGGGGCTGGAGGCAGGAGAAACGGATGAACTCGGCAGAATAAACAGAGTAGATCCACTAGGCATAACTTCTCTCAGAGTGAGGGGTATGTGGCAGATCGAGAACCCATCCAGAGTTTTTCAGAATGTAGCAACGATAGATCCTGAAATGCGATTCCAAGCATTCGCAATCATGAAGTGGGAGAAATATCAAGAAATGCTTAGAGTTCATAGGCAAACAAGCGGAATCTCATCAATAAAAGCTAAGATACCAAATCCAAACAACCCCGCAGAGGCTATAGAAGCAGCAGTGTTGGAGGTTTCTTGGGAATGAGGGTTGTATCCCTGTTCAGTGGTTGTGGTGGTCTTGACCTTGGCTTTAAGCAAGCAGGATTTGAACCAGTTTACGCAAACGACATAGACAAGGATGTCTGGAAAACGTATAAGACGAATCATGGGTTACCAATTGATCACAGATCCCTTTTCAACATACCCTCATCTGACATTCCGGATGCTGATGGGATAATTGGCGGTCCACCATGCCAGAGTTGGAGTCTCGCTGGCGCAATGCGCGGCATCAATGATAAGAGAGGACAACTTTTCTACGAATACATAAAGATCATCAGGGACAAGCAGCCAAAGTTCTTCGTTGCAGAGAATGTCCCGGGGATGATTTCAAGAACACACAAAAAGGAATTTTCCAAGATAGTTAGTCACATGGCAGCTCTTGGCTACGACGTGAAATACCACCTTTATGATGCTAGGGATTATGGCGTGTCACAGGAAAGGAGGAGAGTTATCATCGTTGGGTACAGAAAAGACTTGGGGATCTGTTTTTCTCCACCACCACCAACCCATTCCAAGCTTGGCATAACTGGAATTGATGGCGTGGATACACAGAAATGGACAACACTCAAGGATGCAATCGGTAAC
>DAHXOG010000103.1 GCA_027364995.1 Candidatus Mancarchaeum sp. | reverse complement strand
GCTGAGTTGTGATCTGATAAAGCTGACCTTAACGTCTTCTCGGCTGAGCTGTACCATCTTTCAAACTCCTGATCGTCCAAAGGCAACATTGCGTTGGCAGCCATCTCAAATTTAAAAATGTTGTTATAAATGGAGTATGTCAAATTTTCGTTGAAAATCTGTGATTTTTGGCTTAAATACAGCAATCACGAAATTTCACGGTCATATCGTATTTCAATCATGTACCTCAGATTCCTGGAATCAGGCGTGTTGTTATAGCCACCAACCTTGATGAATTTGTCAACGCCAACTGACATAGGCTTTGTGGAGCGGAATACCAGGATACCATGTAAGCTAAACACCTCAACATGATAGATAGAAAAGGGTAATATCGATCACTGTGATAATCGTATGTTGCAAATGTCAAACGTATACATTGTCTCAGCGAAGAGGACACCAATTGGTAAATTTGGAAAATCCACTGTGAAATTGCGTGCTCCTGAACTCGGAGCTGCGGCAATCAAAGGTATATTAACTGATTCGGGGGTTTCCCCGGAAAGGATTGAAGAAGTTATAATGGGAAACGTCATCCAGGCCGGTGTTGGTCAGAACCCTGCGGGGCAGGCTTCCACTCTTGCAGGATTAAGGGATGAAACCACAAAGTATACTGTTAATGTTGTCTGCGCTTCGGGAATGCTTGCCATTGAATCCGCCTACAGGGAGATAAAGCTGGGAGAACATGATCTCATTGTGGCTGGAGGTATGGAAAGCATGTCCAATTCACCACTGATAATTCCTCCGGATTTCAGGTGGGGACCCAAGCAGCTACTATACAAGAACATGAAAATAGAAGACACCATGCTCAAGGATGGACTGATGGATTCGTTTTACTTTGAGCACATGGGAGTATCTGCAGAATCCACTGGCAAGAAATACGGTATAACGAGGCAACAGGCGGATGAATTCTCTGTAAGAAGCCAGGAATTTGCGTCCAGGGCAACCACTACCGGAGAATTTTCCAGGGAAATAGTTACCCTTGACCAGATTTCAAAGGATGAGGGTATCAGGAAGACGAGCGTCGACGATTTGCGCAAACTACAGCCGGCTTTTGACCGGAACGGCATATTGACAGCAGGTAACTCCTCACAACTTTCAGATGGGGCTTCCGCAGTCCTTGTCGCTTCTGAAAAGGCCGTGAAGGACTATGACCTGAAACCCATTGCGGTAATTACGGGCTATGAATCCGCATCCCTGAACTCACGGGACTTCGTCGAGGCCCCGATACCAGCTACCAGAAAACTGCTCGAAAGGCAGGGGAAGAACATTGGATACTATGATCTGGTTGAACACAATGAGGCTTTCTCCATCGCGTCACTCGTTGTCCAGAAGGAACTTTCTATCCAGGATGAGAGATTCAACGTAAACGGCGGTGCCATTGCAATCGGTCATCCTCTTGGGAACAGCGGTTCGAGAATAGTGGTGACACTGATAAATGCCCTTCAGTCAAGGAAACTGACAACCGGGCTGGCAACAATATGCCATGGCGGCGGAGGCGGGCACACTATGACTCTTGAACTTGTCTGACGGTCCCCGTATATGGGAATCGGGATCGTCCGGTCCACTGTATCTGTCGGCTGGTAAAACTTTGTAACCACTGATGACGATGAAGAAAGTGGATCAGCTGTTGAAGCAATAGGATGGAGTTCATTTCGCAAAGGAACGTCCACTC
>DAHXOG010000102.1 GCA_027364995.1 Candidatus Mancarchaeum sp. | reverse complement strand
ACATGTTTGCACTAAGGTAATGAAATATTTTGTGGAAAAATTAGAATAGTGGAATTCCAACCCAAAAATCAAGGCTATCGTAACATTATTAAACTCTTACGTGAAATTCCATATGCCTTATCAGTAAAATGAGGGCGAACAGGAATGAATAAATGCTTACGTAATGCATTAAACGTGTCAATGGTGACATTGCAATGAAGGATAAGCTTGGATATGATGTGCACCCTATAAGGATATTATTATTTATAGTATTCATGGCAGTTCTTATATTCGGGCTTTTTGCAATGTATGTGCTACATTCACATTTACTCGCGTTTATAACTCTGCCTTTAGTATTCATTATCTTTATAATATTTCTAATTTTTCAAATTAAGGATGTCAAAAGCGGCGTATACCAAAAAAGGATGGATAAGCTCCTGCAAAATACAAAGGATAAATATGGGAGAAAGGAAAACCAATGAATTCCTTCGCCAAGCTGGATTTTAAAAATTGCACAAATTTACCTTCTGCCAAGATTTTCACAGAAAGCTTAAAATAGATAAAGAGAAATATCATTCCGATTGCATGGTCAGTGTAAAAGAGGTTATCGAAGCGCTTATGCAATGCAAGGATCCGGAGCTTGATGCTGACATAGTGAATCTGGGCCTGATATACGGCATAAACATAATGGATGGAAAGGACGTTAAGGTAACGCTTACCATGACAAGCGCAATGTGTCCTGTAACATCATTGATTCTTGCCGATGCACAGCTCAGGCTTGAATCCATACCATCGATAGGCAAGGCAGAGCTTGAGCTTGTCTGGGACCCTATGTGGAGCCCTGACATGATGAGCGACGAGATAAAATACAGGACATGAATGTTTGCGCTTTCCCATTTTATGATCAGCAATCTGTTACCATAACAGACATCTTTGACTTCATGGCCTTAGCCTTTTCCTGTCCCTTGGAAACAGCGCGCATTCGCGTATATTCTGGGAATTGACAACCTTCATCGCCAGCCTTTCAAGCCCTATGCTCCATCCGGCGTGAGGAGGCGCGCCGCACCTGAACGCATTTACATAGAAATCGAAATTGGTTGGGTTAAGCCCCTTCCTTTTTATTGCCTCTATGAGCATTTCCGGCATGTGAATCCTTTGTGCCCCGCTGCATATCTCCAATCCCTTATATATAAGATCGAAGCTGTTGCAGACATCTGGATTGCCTTCCTTCGGCATTGAATAAAAAGCCCTTACTGCAGTAGGGTATTCATAAACAAGTACCGCTTCTCCGAACAATTCAGATATCTTTATCTCATTCTCCCTTGAAAAATCCTCTCCTGAGTTTATGGCTGACCCGTTGGCCTTAAGGCTCTCTACAGCCTCTTCGTAGGTTATGCGCTTGATCTTCGGCGTTTCGAGCTTTACGTTCAATTCCTCAAGCTCACGGGCATTGTTTTTGTTTATGCTTCCTATTATATGCGTAAAAGCATCTTCAAGCATGTCCATCGCATCGTTATGGTCCGCAAATCCCATCTCTATATCCATCTGCGTTATCTCGTTTATGTGGTACGTGTCGTTGGATTTCTCCGCCCTGTATACCGGCATGACCATAAAGACCTTGTCTAAGCCGCCTATGACTGCCAACTGCTTGTAAAGCTGTGGGCTCTGGGCAAGGAACGCCTTATTCTCGAAATACTTCACCTCGAAAAGCTCTGCGCCTCCTTCTGTAGCCTCTGCGACTATGGACGATGGCCTTATCTCATTGAACCCCTTATCGTGCAT
>DAHXOG010000101.1 GCA_027364995.1 Candidatus Mancarchaeum sp. | reverse complement strand
AGTCCATGGTAATGATCTCTGCATTATCCACGTTAAGCCTTGCCGCACACTCGAGTATGGCAGAGATTTCCCTTGTCCTTGTCTTATCGCTGCTTATTGAATATGCCACCTGTATTATATTGTACTTGTGCTTATGGCTTATTACAAAATCCGCTTCCTTTTTGTTCTCGTACCAGTAGTAAAACCTGAAATCATTGACGTGCCTTGATATAAGGTATAGTGTTGATGCTATTGCGTTCTCAAGCAGCCTGCCCTTAATCTCTATCGTGTTTATGCCAAGCATTGCCGGGAACGTGTTATCTATGCAGTACACCTTCCTCGGGCTATTGTCCTGGGACTTTATCGAGAATGAGAACCTGTCAACGAAGAATATAAGATACGATCCTTCAAGGTAATGTGAGAAGTTGTATACCGTCTTTACGGACAGCTTGAGGAACTTCGATATGCTGTTGAAGGTGGTCCTTGAGCTTACGCTAGTAATATAGAAACTTGCAAGCCTTGTTAGCTCGTCCTGCTTTCGGATCCTGTACCTTTGTATGACATCCTTTAGTATTATGGTTTTGAAATAGCTGTCAGAAATAATCTCCTTGTTCTCAGATAGTGTTATTGCAGGGAATCCGCCCTCTGTAATGTACCTGTTTATGCCGGCTTTTCCTTTAGTGAAATTCATGTATTCGAGAAGATTTAATGTATGCACGTATACGGCTAGCCCCCTGCCTGAAAGAAGCGTTGAATATTCCGAATCCAGCAGCTTGGAGGAAGAGCCCGTAACTATGAATTTAGCTTCATTTCTCTCTGAAAGCCCTCTTACGAAGCGCTCCCATCCTTCAACTTCCTGCGCTTCGTCTATTACAATTATGCTCTCTATTTATGCCTGTTTCTATATTGTGCTTCCAGAAGTTCCATGAATCGAGAATGCCAAAAAGCCTGGCTTTTTCCATAATTATGTATCACATTACAAATTTAAAATAATTTGTAACATAATACAAATTTAAAAAGATTTGTAACATAATACAAATTCATAGCAAATATGTGCCAACCATTAAATATTAGACAAAACAAAAAAGATTCGTCCAGAGACTTAGTGATTGTGATGCATGCTTTAATAGACGTAAAGGCCTTCGACTCAAATACCGAAAAGGCAATATCGGATGCGTTCAAAAACGTTTGCGAATTGCAGAGGTTCGATTCGCTTAACGAAGTTTTCAAGAATGCGAGAAGGGCATTGGAGCACAGCGACAAAGGCATACGCGTCGAATATGAAGGAGATTCGATAACGTTCACAATGAGCACGGAAGGCAAAAGGAACGGTGGCATGGGAGTATATTATGCTTCAAACGAGGAATATTCAAAGGGCACAATGGATGACATACGCAATCTTGAGGGGATAAACGCCTATGCGGGCATAAGCGGCGGGCTTACGCAGGTATTTGCGCACCTATGGGCCCTGGGCTGCAACAACAGGCTTGAAAAGATAGAATTATACGATTACAACGATGTCCAGCTCCTTTACAACGCCATGCAGTTGGCAAGGTTTGACGTAGAGCCCAGATTTATAGACCCATTGCAGCATGTTGCCGGGAACAGCAATGAGCTTAGAAGAATGGTTGTTGATTATGGGAATATTGATGTTACAGGCACGGAGTTT
Source organism: Candidatus Mancarchaeum sp. (assembly GCA_027364995.1). Taxonomy (GTDB): domain Archaea; phylum Micrarchaeota; class Micrarchaeia; order Micrarchaeales; family Micrarchaeaceae; genus Micrarchaeum_A. The sequence goes on along the minus strand of DAHXOG010000101.1, from coordinate 162 downwards.
GTGCTTAACAACGCTGCGTTTGAGGATAGCATAAATAAGCTCAGGCCTGGCACGTATTTCCTGTACAGCTCTAATGCTTACGGCATAAAAGTACAGTATGGCAAGGATGGCAAGGCAATAGGAAACGAAAATTGCTGGCATGGACCCGAAAGCGGTGAAAGG
>DAHXOG010000100.1 GCA_027364995.1 Candidatus Mancarchaeum sp. | reverse complement strand
ACAGTCTCACAGAAACAATTCCATGATTTCTGAGATTTTTTCAGGACTCAAGACAAGGGTTACAGGAATAAAGATTCATGGAAGGATAAGCACACCCATATCATTGCTGGAATCAGTTGATATAAGTTCACATCCGCTCTCCGACGGTTCTCTCTTTTTCGGCTTAACAGGCGAACAAACTGAAGCAAATGGAGATGCTAATCAGATTGCCATACGGGGCAGTCAGGTATGCGGTTATTTAGAAACTACAGAAACAGATGAAGAAACGCCTCCTGATACGAGCAGACTCCTCATTCATGGAAAACTTATCAGGGAGTACATAGAGCTTGAGGAAGAAATATTCGAATCAGGAGGTTCAGAAATATATGTCAACGACCTGTCACTGGAGGTCGAATCTCAGTTGATACTGGATTCCGGGGTAAAGGGAGCTGTTGTCATTACGTTAGAAAAGGGGATTAAAAGATCGAATGTAGTTCTTATTGAAAGCGAGACCACAAAAATAACCACACAGGACATTTCCAGGGTTTTAGGGTTCTGGTTCCCCAGATTTATCAGGGAAAGTGAAATCCGTATCGTTGAATCCATACCCAGAAGCATTTCCGGTGCCCCCATATTGGATCTCATATGGAAGTTGCTCTGACATCCTCTCCTTCCTGAAGGTTTGGAGGTTCCTGATTCATAGAGTGACAACTTGTAAGCCTCCTTATAAGAGGCCCGCCGTTGTAGCACTTTCCACAGACGTGAACTTGGGAATGCCCTTCCCTGCCTTTGTTAATTTGTTCATGTTCATTACGTTTCTAACAAATTTTTCCTTCGCAATTCATATCCACTCTTAAGATAGGAGCTTTCTTGATTTAAGAATTGTAAATTAATGTCATATCCTTATAATTCCGGTTAATGTTTATTTATCATCTTTTGATTAGAGATTAAGGAGATTATTTATGGAAAACTCTGGCGGACAAAACAATACATACGCGAAAGGCCTGGAAGGTGTCATAGCTGCTGAAACAGAAATCGGCTTCGTTGATGGACAGGAAGGCAGATTAGTTTACAGGGGTTATGATATTACAACTCTCTGCGATAACTCAAACTATGAGGAGGTATCATATTTACTCAATTATGGAAAACTCCCAAACAGAAAGGAAATGAAAGATTATCTGGACAAATTGAAACTTAATTCAGATATACCGGAAAATACATATGAAATAATTGAAAAGTTCGGGAAAAAGGCTCACCCAATGGTTACCCTTAGAACTGTCATCTCCAACCTGGCATCATACGACCCGCAGGAATCAGACAGTTCCATTGAAAATCAGAGGAGAATCGCAATATCAATAACAGCAAAAATGCCGGCGATTGTAGGTGCAATACACAGAACTATTCAGGGAAAGGACATTATAAAAACAAAGAGTGAACTGTCATATGCAGGTAGTTTTCTTTACTACGCACTTGGAAAAAACCCTGATTCGGTAGAGACCAAAATAATGGATACTGCTCTTATGCTTCATGCAGATCACGGGATGAACGCTTCCACATTTTCTTCCCTGGTTACTATATCAACACTTGCAGATATTTATTCAGCTACAACATCAGCCATTTCCACCTTAAAGGGTCCACTTCATGGTGGAGCCAACGAAAGGGCGTTGAAAATGATTATGGACATTGGCTCGCCAGATAGAGCGGGTCCATTTCTAGAAGCAATGGTTGCCAGAAAAGAGAAGATTATGGGTTTTGGGCACAGAGTATATAAGGTATATGACCCCAGAGCAAAGATTCTCAAAAAATATGCAGCATATATATCTGAAAAATCAGACAAGAAAAT